>DATCID010000037.1:0-15923 GCA_036507975.1 Ruminiclostridium sp. | reverse complement strand
GATGCCAAGTATAAGGTATACTTAAGACCTAATAGTCTTATAATTGATACTGAATTTATAAGTAATATTCTTTTTATTTTTAACAAGTATCCAAAGGTTGGTATATTAGGAGCTATAGGATCAGAGTCTATACCTACAAGTATAGACATAAAAGTAAAACCAGGACTTTTATATTGACTTCTATTAAAGATAATAAAAAATTTGTGTTTCCAGAAGGTCATTGGAAGTAATAAATAATGAGGTAAAAATATAATTACTTAATTAATTGTTTCAAGGTCGGCATTATTATTAAATGTGCTAGTATATACAAATAAGTCAGTATCACAATCTGCTTATTAATAAAGGCAGTATAACTCTACGTAGGATACTGTGATAAGTACTAAAAATCAATATAATTAAAATAATAAGCTACACTACTAAAATAAAAATGTAAAATAATAATATTATAGGGTTTGCAATATATGAGCACGCTGATCTTTGTCAGGTTAGCATGCTTTATTTTATTCTTTTTAATCTAGGAGGACGAAACTTATTTATTTAAAAGGAAATTCAAAATATATATAGAATATTTGTATTATATGAACATTGATGAATGAGTTAATAAAGATACTATTAGAATTTTGATATCGATACCAGAAGATAGAATTAAAAGTATTGACTTAAGATGCTATTATGTTACAATATTAATTAAGCAAGTAGATTAATTAAATCATAAATTATATAATTACAACTTAAGGAGGATCTATAATGGCTAAATATGTTGCGTCTCATCTTAAAGATATGAATCGTAAAATTGTATACAAGCTTATTTCTTCAATAGGAGAGATATCTAGGGCAGAAATAAGTAGACAAACCGGAATAAGTTCTCCGACTGTCCTTAAGATAACAAATTTTCTTCTTCAAAATGATTTTATTAAAGAAGCTGGAGAAGGTATCTCGCATATAGGACGTAAACCACAAATATTAAAGTTTAATCCTAGTGCTGCTTATTCAATCGGGGTAGATTTTGAAGGAGACTTCTTAAAAATAGGGATTGTGGATTTGATAGGGAATGTAAAAGCTTTCAAGCAAATTAGAGTTTCTGGAGATTTTGATGAGATAATAAGTAAAAAGTTATATGATTATATAGAAGATATTATTAATAACGAGGGAATATCTAAAAACAAAATTTTGGGAATTGGGCTTGGAATACCTGGTGCTATTGATGTTGTAAACTGCATCGTAGAATTCGCTCCGCTTGTAGGCATATATACCAGGAGAGAATGTAAGGTTATTATAGATGAACTAAGTAGTAAAAGTGGACTTCCAGTATTTCTTGAAAATGATGCAAATGCTGCAGCTATAGGTGAATATATTACAAGGAAGCTGAGTCCTAAATGCGATCTTGCTTATCTGTCTCTTGGAACTGGTTTGGGTGCGGGCTTAATTCTTAACGGTAAAATAAGACGTGGCATTAGAAATTCAGCCGGTGAAATAGGATATATGGTTTTTGATAAGGATTACCATACATATAAATCCAAAGCAGGTTGGCTTGAGAGTCGTATTAATTTTCAAGCTTTAACAGAAAAGTGGGAGATATATAAATCCATTGAAACCGAAGACAAAATTGAAGATTTTAAGAATTCAAAGGATTTTATTCTACTTGTTGATTATGTAGCATCCTATCTTGGTATGTGTATAGCAAATCTAAATGCATTATTAGATTTGGATATGGTTGTAATAGGTGGAGTAAGTACTAAAAGACTAGGGTTACCCTTAATTGAGAGCGTAAAACAATATATGTCTAAATTAAGATTGCTTGATATTGAATGTGAATTGCAGAGTTGTGAAGAACCCGGAATCGTAGGAGCTGCATCGATATCAACTAACTCAGCTTTAGACAAGCTCCTAGTAGATTAGAGTAGCATAGATATAGTAGTGAGTGGGCTCTTTACATTCTAGTTACTATATGATATGTTTACATTAAATAACCTACTTAATTAATGTAAACATATCATAATAAAAGCTTAATAAAAAGTAAAGACTTTTAATTAATAAAAATGTAATCGTTGTAATATTTAAATAAATAAGTTAATTAATTAATTAAATAAATTTTATAAAATTAATTTCTGATCGAAAAATGAAATGTATTTGCTTAATAATTTTATTAAAGGATGATGATTATGAGAAATGTCTTAGAAATTTTTATGGTCGGTGCGAAAAGCGTGTTGTGTATTGAAGATGGAGCCAGAATACACACTAAGGAAAACGAAGAATTGCCACTCATATACTGGACAAAGCAGGTGGTAAAATGAAGGCAAATCAATTGAATATTAGTTCTCAATCTAAAACAAATAGGTTAATACAAAACGCATATAAACAGCGTTATTTATTAATGATGGTTATCCCAGGTGTGATTTTCATGTTGGTATTTAATTTTTACCCCATTTATTTTGCTCAGATTGCCTTTAAAGATTATAACATTACCATGGGAACTAATTTATCTTTGGCTCCCTGGTTAGGTTTCACACATATAATAGAATTTTTCAAATCTCCAGATTTTGCAAATGTAATGGCTGATACTCTTGGAATTTCTTTTTACAAACTGTTAATTGGATTTCCCATTCCAATTGTATTTGCCATATTGCTAAATGAAATTGCACAAACAAGATTTAAAAAGGCGGTACAAACAATTACCTATTTGCCTCACTTTCTATCTTGGATTATTTTAGGCGGTATTTTATTAATATGGATGAGTGATTCAGGACTTATCACAAATACATTGTATCACCTACATTTGATAAGTAGTCCTGCTAACATGCTAGCAAATGCAAAATATTTTTGGCCCATTTCCGTTGCTTCAGAGGTGTGGAAAGAATTTGGCTGGAATTCAATTATTTATCTTGCTGCTATTGCAACCATTGACATGGAGATGTTTGAAGCTGCAAGAATTGATGGTGCAGGAAAATTTAGACAAATATGGAATATTACACTTCCATCTATAGCACCGACAATTGTACTTATGCTTATTTTGGCAATCAGCGGATTATTCAGTTCGAATTTTGACCAGATATTTGTTCTTAGAAATGCAGTTAATGCTTCCGCTTCTAACGTAATTGGCATCTACGTTTATCAACAATCATTTATGTATAATCGGTTTGATTATGCTACAGCTGTCGGCTTGTTTCAATCTTTAGTTGCTGCAATCCTGCTAATAAGTGCAAATGCAACCTCGGGATGGCTGACAGGTAACTCAATATTCTAAGTTTAAGAGAGGAGAATTAATATGCATTTAATTAATAATCGCAAATCTCATGGAGAGAGCGCTTTCTCTCTTATCAATATAATGGTTATGATATTGCTTATATTTATAGTAGCATATCCTCTGTGGTATATACTAGTTTACTCGTTTAATGATGCTATAGACGCATCAAAGGGTGGCTTAATGTTATTTCCACGGAAGTTTACATTGTATAATTATGTAGTAATGTTTAATGATAGTTCTATCTTTATGGCGTTTGGAGTTACGGCTTTAAGAACAATAGTGGGCACCGTTACAAGTGTGTTTTTTACTGCCATGGTATCCTATGGCCTCACCAAAAAAAATCTTATAGGTAGGAAGATTTATTTAGGACTTGGCATTGTCACATTGGTGTTTTCGGCTGGCATGATTCCTTCCTACTTTTTGATTAAATCATTACATCTTTTAAACAGCTTTTGGGTTTATATTATTCCAGCTTTATTTTCCTTCTACAACGCTCTCATTTTTATGGCATTTTTCAGAGGGTTGCCCGAATCTATTGAGGAATCTGCCCAGATTGACGGAGCAAATGAATTTGTAACCTTTGTAAAAATTATTCTTCCGCTTTCAATGCCGATAATCGCAACAATTGCACTTTTTAATGGAGTTGGTCAGTATAATGATTATTTCACCTATATTCTTTATATCACTAATAACGAAGGGTTGCGTACGATGCAAAATTATTTATACCAGGTTATCAATTCAACTACTGCTTCGCAATTAACACAACACATGCCGGCTTCCATGGCTGCGGCTAAAAAAACTTCGGCTGATTCACTGAAATATGCCTCAATGATTATTACTTCTGTACCTATTATGCTTGTTTATCCTTTCTTACAAAAATATTTTGTAAAAGGAGTTCTCATTGGCTCCGTAAAAGGATAATAAGGATATGCTGAATGAAAAAATTGATTATCTTATACGTTGTTAACTCTGAATTTATTTTTAATAAGTTCAGAGATAATATAAAATAAAATATAAATTAGGAGGAATTAAAATGCAAAAAAAGATGATTTCGCTTTTCTTCGCGGTTACACTTGTTAGTTCTTTGTTTGTCGGCTGTGGCTCCTCGAGTAAAATAAGTTCTGACCAAAGCAAAACTCAAGCAGTTAACGCAGAAAAACCAGTTGATTGGTATGTGAATCTCTCATGGCTTACTTCAAAATGGGGTAATGATTGGGTTACAGCAAAAATAGAAAAGGATTTAGGCTTCAAAGTAAATGTTATTGTACCTCCTGCAGGTGGTGAAAATCAAAAACTTACAACTATGATTGCGTCTGGAACTTTACCTGATATGATGACGTTATCCTGGAATGACCCTAACCTTAACCAAATGATTTCGGCTAAAATGTTGACTCCTATCAATAAGCTGGCAGCTAAATATGCACCAGATTTCAATAAATATGCCGATAAGGATACACTCATTTGGAACACAAAAGCTGACGGAAATGTATATGGGTATAACTGCTATACAACCAGTCCAGCGGCCGTTAAAAATGACAAAAATATTTTCTCCAATTACGATTTCTGGGTTAGAAAAGATATTTATGAAGCAATCGGCAAGCCAGATATGACAACAACTGCGGGATTCCTACAAGCTTTGAAAGATGCAAAGGCGAAGTTCCCAACTGTTGGTAATAGTTCACTTATCCCTATGGGTGGTAAACCATTCAGTTCAGATGGTAGCGATGTTGGAAACTTATCCTTTGATAAAGAACTACAAGATTTTCTTGCTATTCCATATCAAACTTCAGATGGAAAAATTTATGACCGTCGCTCTGATCCAGAGTATATCCGTTGGATGAAAATGTTTCGTCAGGCAACTCAAGATTCATTAATACCTCCTGATGACTTTGCAAATAATTCAGATCAGATTAATACGAATTTACAAAATGGAAAATATTTTTGCATGTTAGATCAATGGACAGATTATACTGCACAGGTACAGACATGGGCTACAGGTAACCCTGGCAAAGAATATATCGCAGTTCCAGGGCCAATGAATATAAGTGGAGCAAAGCCAACACTTAGTGCAGGTACTCCAAATGGTTGGCTTACAACAGTATTTTCGGCTACAGGAAAGCATAGCGAAAATGCAATTAAGTTTTTGTCATATATAATTTCTCCTGCAGCAACTGAACTGCAATTGGCAGGAATTGAGGGAAAGACCTTTACAAAAACTGGAGATCAATATGTTCGAACACCTGAGTATGATGCTATGCTTAAGAAGAATCTTGATGATGCTGCTGTTGTAACAGGTGTAAATAGTTGGGCATATTTCTGCACTGGTTCACAAAGCGTAGCTTATTTCAATGATACTCTTGCCTCTACAAAACTAATTCGAGATTGGAACAAACCTTATACCACCTATACAGGGGCCTTTGAGTTTGTACCTTTTGAAGCAAATAGCACTGAGGCAAAAAATTCGTCCTCCCTTTACTCATTGTGGGATAGGACCTTGCCATCATTACTAACAGCTAAATCAGATGCTGCATTTGACCAAGTGCTTAGCACTTATGTGACAAAACGCCAAACCGTTGGTTATGATGCAGTGCTTGCAGCACAGCAAAAACAACTCGATTCAAATAACTCAAAAATCGCAAAATTCGATAAATAAGAACTTTTAATGAAGTAGCCGGTTTGTTAGATAATTTAACGATTAAAAGACAGACCTGCTACTTTGTATTTAACATTGATGATAACATATGATGAATGATGCCCAGATTTTATAGTAGGAACCATGATTGACAGTGTAAAGGAATAACTGGTTTATAAAGGAGCAATAAGTTGAAAGATAAAATACAGAAAGTAATAGATGTTCTTGACAATAATTTAATTGGATTAGATAAAAAGGTTGCAACTATTGGATTTGATGGGTTTATAGATGCTGTAGTTCATGTGGTCAAGAAAAAAGAAAATATTGATAATCTTAAATATTTCAACAAAATTGAGGAATTTGGAAATTACTTGATAAGTAAGAAAGGAGTCAGTGGCTGTATAGAGCTTGATGAAAAACTGACAAAAATGGGCGGTAATATGCCTATAATGTCAAACGCTATGGGAAATCTTGGCATAAAAGTAAATTGTGTAGGGGCATTTGGTTTGCCAGCTATCAAAGAAGAATTTAAATGTATGGAAAAATCAAATTGTACTATTTATAGTGTTGCTGAACCTGGCAATACACTTGCACTTGAATTTAATGATGGAAAAATAATGCTGGCTAGGATGCCAGCTCTTGATAGGCTTACTTGGAAAGATATTGCCAAAATAGTTGGAATTGAAAGGTTAATAGAATTGTATTCAGAAAGTGATTTGATTGGTGTCGTTAATTGGAGCGAGGTTGAGAACTCTAGTTTAATTTGGGAAGGTATATTAAGAGATATTATTCCATTTTGTAAACCTCATAAAGAACAAATTATGTTTTTTGATCTTTCAGATTGTTCTAAGAAGATACCAGGCGATATAAAAAAGGTTCTGAATATTATAAAAGAGTTTGCTCCTTATTATAAAGTTATCCTTGGAATGAATGAGAATGAGGCAAGACTTATATATAACTGTATAGCAGAAAGTAAAGTTAATCTAAATCTGGATGAAATGGGAGATATTATATATGATACTTTAAGTATTGATGAGATAGTAATTCATCCTATAAGCTACTCAATGGCTTGGAATAAGGATGGCAGGCATCGTATTGATAATCTATTTATTGATAAACCTGAGTTTTCTACCGGAGGCGGCGATAATTTTAATGCTGGTTTTTGTAGCGCACGATTACTTGGCCTTGATCTTGAATCATCAATGATAATAGGAAATGCATTATCAGGATTTTATATAAAAAATGGATTTAGTGCTAAAGTGCCAGAATTAATACGATTTCTACATGAATGGAAGTTAACTATATCCGAAAATACACTTAGATAAAATAAAAACATTTATAACAGCGTTCACTCGCTTTTAAAATATTTACAATATCGAATTCCTATGTGAAATTTTGGTATGATACTAATTGTTCGAGGAGGTATAGTGATTCAGTATGATTAATAAAACATTATATGAAGAATTAACACCGAAGGAGTTTAACGACCGAATTACATCATCACCAATAGCTTATCTGCCTTTAGGAACGCTGGAGTGGCATGGCGAGCACCTTCCATTAGGATCTGATGGAATTCAGTCACAAGGCTTTTTTAAACAACTTGCCAGCAAAGTAGGAGGTGTAGTTTTACCTACATTGTTTTTAGGACCTGACCGGATGGTGGTTGACAACGAACATGAATTGTACGGCATGGATATTTGCTATGCAAAGCCAGGGTCATATGATTATTATGAGAGTCAGAAGCTACCTGGAAGTGCTTACTGGGTATCCGATGACGGATTTAAAGGTATCTTGGAGGTTGTTTTGAAGCAAATCGCCAGGGCGGGTTTTAAAATAGTGGTAGCTCATGGGCATGGACCATCTACATTGCTATTTAGCAAGCTTAAAGAAGAATGGAAAAGTAAATATGGACTTATGACCTTTGATTGCTGGGGCAGTGAGTATGATGATGAAGGGTTAGGATTACAAAGTGATCATGCAGCAATGAATGAAACTTCTATTGTAATGGCTCTGCGACCTGATTTGGTACAAATGGATAATTTGTCTACCAATACTGATGAATATCCTGTTGGTATAGCTGGCAAAGATCCAAGGGTATATGCAAGCTCAGAGATAGGAAATAAAATTATAGAATTACAAGTTGAGCATATGTCAACTATACTTAAAAATGCACTTGAATCTTTAAAAAAGTAACTGTTGAATTCTGCAACTTAATCTGGAAGACTTAACTCTGTACCTCGCATGATTTAACCTTGAAATGTCGTCATGCAATCTTTTAACTTATATTATTTAAAATAGAGAAATATTGAAATATTAAGGAGGAATAAAATTGAATAATACAAAAATAGTTTTTATGGGAGCAGGTAGCGTAAGTTTTGGTCTGAGTACTTTTAGAGATATTTTTTCTTGTGATGAGCTTAAGGGAAGTACTTTGAGTCTGGTCGATATAGATAGCGAGAATCTTAAAAGAATGTATGATTTAGCATTAATAATGAATGCGGCTTCGAAAGCTGGTCTTAAAATAGAGGCATTTGAAGATAGAAAGAAAGCACTTCCAGGTGCAGAATTTGTAATAAGTTCTATTGCTGTTGAGCGTTGCTCTCTATGGAAATATGATTTTGAAATTCCTAAAAAATATGGAATACGCCAAACATTAGGCGAAAATGGTGGACCAGGGGGACTATTTTTTTCAATGAGAACAATACCAATGATTATGGATATTGTTCATGATATGGAGAGGATTTGCCCTACTGCATATTACATTAATTTTTCTAATCCTGAAAGTCGTATAGTACTAGCTCTTGGAAGATATAGTCCAATAAAGTCTACGGGTCTTTGTCATGGAATTTTTATGGGACAAAATGATGTTGCAAAAATAATGGGTGTCAATAAGTCTGATATTGAAGTATGGGGAGCTGGGCTTAATCATTTCCAATGGCTACTCGATATAAAGGATAAAAAAACCGGTAAGGATTTATACCCATTGTTTCGTGAGAAAGAAAAAGCTTATGATCCTTCATTTATGCCTCTTTCAAGAAAGCTCTTTAATGCTTTTGGTAAATATCCATCCTGTAGTGATGATCATATTGGGGAGTATCTTCAATATGGATGGGAAGGTGGCGAGAAAGGTTATGATTTTGCTGCAGATGATCGTTATAGAGTGGAGCTTAAAAAGGAAATTGCTGATAAAACTTTAGGAAAGAAACCCCTTGGTGATTGGTTAACACCTTCGCCAGAAAGATCAATACATGTAGTTACGGGTATTTTAAATAATAAGAAACAGGCTATCGAATCTAGTATAGTTTACAATAGAGGTGCTATAACAAATCTACCTTATGATGCAGCAGTAGAAGTTCCAGTAATGCTTGATGCGGGTGGCATACATCCAATATGTATTGGTGAACTACCACTTGGAATAGCTAAGCTATGTACTACTCAGATAGGCGTACAGCAGATGGCAGTTGATGCTGCTGTTAATGGTTCAAAAGAATTAGCGCTGCAGGCTCTATTAGTAGATCCTGTTGTTACAAGTATTGATTCTGCTGTAAAGATACTTGATGAGCTTTGGGAAATTAATAAAAAATATATTAGAAAATGTATCTAATACATTTGTACTTTGTTATCATGATCATAGTTTGAAAACATTGATATAAACTGTTTTAAGGAGATAAATTATTATGAATAAATTAAAACAAGGAATCGAACTTATTGAAACTAAAGATTTTGAGGAGCTCAGCAGGATAAGTGCTGAAGTAATGGTTGAATGTCTAAGAAAAAAACCAGATTCTTTATTTTGCCTTGCTACCGGCAGTTCACCAGCTCGCGCATACGAGATTTTTGTGAAAATAGTTAATGAGGAACAAATCGATGTATCAAAATTGCGTATTTTAAAATTAGATGAGTGGTGGGGAATAAATGAAAATGATCCCTCTACTTGTGAATATTTTATTCAGACAAGAATTATTAAACCACTAAATATTCCTACGCAAAACTATATTGGCTTTAATAGCGATGCTCTTGATGCGAATGTTGAATGCAATAGAATAGCACAGATTGTACAGCAGCAGGGAGCAATCGACCTATGTATTTTGGGTATAGGCAAGAACGGCCACCTTGGATTAAATGAACCTGGAGTTTGTTTAATTCCATTTCCTCATGTAGTAGAATTATCTGAGAGAACCAAGACCCATGATATGTTGACGAGAACTGATGTTACTGTCAATTATGGAATGACTCTCGGTATGGCTAATATTATAGCCTCAAAAAAAGTACTTTTCTTGGCAGCAGGCGATGAGAAAAAAGCTTCTTTCGAGGTATTTCTAGAAGGCCAAGTTCGCAGTGATCTACCGGCTTCTATTTTATGGCTTCATCCAAATGCCATATGCGTGTTTGAAAGTAAATTGATTTAGGTATAATTAAGTAGAATATAAATTTTTCCTTTCTAATAAATAAAGCAGAGTTTTCTCTGCTTTATTTATTAAATTTAGTTTATAAAATACTTTAAAAATTAATAAAAAGGTGGGAGTCAAATGGATTTCTCAAAACTAATAAATACTATGACATTGCCCGAAAAGCTAGCACAAATGTCACAGCTTCTTGGTGATTCTTATGTTCCTGATGATAATGCAAAGTTAATGGGACTTTCTTATGGTTTTGATGTAAATGAGGAGCTGAAATGGAATATCGGTTCTATATTAGGCTTACATGGAGCAGAAAAGGTGAAACTTGTACAGAAAGAATATCTTAAAAAAAGTAAGCATAAAATACCACTCATGTTTATGCAGGATGTCGTTCATGGGTTCAGGACTATTTTTCCATCACCTCTGGCGCTAGCTTGCTCCTGGGACCCCGATATAATTGAGGAGGTTGCTTCCATATCTGCTAAGGAAGCATCTGTTTCAGGATTGCATGTAACCTTTTCTCCTATGGTTGATTTGGTGCGTGATCCGAGATGGGGTAGAGTTATTGAAGCAACTGGTGAGGATCCATACCTGAACTGCCTTTATGCTAAAGCTTTTGTCAAAGGGTATCAAGGAGACAATATAAAGGATGAATTTAAAATTGCTGCATGCGTCAAGCATTTTGCGGGTTATGGTGCTTCCGAGGCTGGAAGAGACTATAACACAACTGAAATAAGTAAGTATTCATTAGAAGAGTATTATCTTCCTGCATATCATGCGGCTATTGAGCAGGGATGCAAAATGGTCATGACAGGCTTTAATTCGTTAAATGGAGTCCCTTGCACAGGAAACAAAGAATTATTGAAACATATTCTGAGAGACAAATGGGGATTTAATGGAATTGTAATTTCTGATTGTACTTCAATCCATGAACTAGTAATGCACGGATTTGCAGAAGATGCTGCTGAGGCTTGCTTAAAGGCTATTAATGCAGGTGTGGATATAGAAATGGTGTCAACAACATATTTTGAAAACGGATTAAAGAATATAAGAGAAGATAAAATTAAATTAGAACAGATTGATGAAGCAGTACTTCGGATCTTGAGGCTGAAAGAGGAATTAGGTTTGTTTGAAAATCCATATAAAAATGGCGATGAGCAAAAGGAAAAAGAAATACTGCTGTGTAAAGAGCATAGAGAAGCATCAAGGCGAATTGCAGTGCGCTCGATTGTATTGTTAAAAAATACAGAAAATGTCCTGCCTATTTCGAGAAGACAAAAGAATATCGTGCTAATTGGGCCATACGCAGAATCTAAGGAGTTAATCGATATTTGGATATGTGATGGCAAGGAAGAGGATGTTGTCCATATATCACAAGGTCTTAGGCAGAAGTTAGATTTCACGGTTTCACGTGGCTGCGGCATACACGAGGGTACTAAGGAAGAAATGCAGAAGGCTTTAAAAATGGCTGAAAGCTCCGATTTTATTATTCTTGCACTTGGTGAACATTCTAATATGAGTTCAGAAGCTGGAAGCCGAGGATATATAACGCTACCAGAGGTGCAAATAGCTTTGGCGAATAAAATATTTGCTCTGGGAAAGCCAGTTGTTGTTGTATTAATCAATGGCAGACCACTAGAATTAGGTGAAATAGCAGAAAAGGCAGATGCGATTCTTGAAGCTTGGTTTCCAGGAACTGAGGGAGGAAATGCAATTGCAGATATCTTGGTTGGAGATGAATATCCTTCAGGTAGAATTACTATGTCTTTCCCTGTAACTATCGGCCAAGTTCCAATCTATTATAACGCTTTGCCAACAGGCCGTCCAAAAGGAGACGACAACAATCCAGAAAGGTTTGTATCGAGATACAGAGATATCCATAATGGTCCGTTGTATCCCTTTGGATATGGATTAACATATACCGATTTTGATTATAGTAATTTTAAACTTTCATCTGAGATATTAACTCCAAACTCATCCATAACCGCTAAAGTGAATATTAAAAACATAGGCAAAAAATTCGGTACTGAAACTGTTCAGATGTATATACGGGATATTGCAGGAAGTATGTCAAGGCCTGTACTTGAACTAAAAGGATATAAAAAGGTAGACCTAGCACCTAGAGAAGAAACCCAGGTTGAATTTAATATTACAGAAGATATGCTGAAATTCAACACACTTGATAATGGATTCACAGCAGAAAACGGTAAATTCAAGATCTTTATAGGCAAAAATGCAATTGATTTACAGGTTGGGGAATTTGAGTATATAAAATAATGTAAATAATTCTCTGCGTTAATGTGGAGAAAATTTAATAAAATATGATAGGAGATTAATTATGGAGCTTTGGACGGATGATTCATATAATAGAAATTTCAAAACTACCCTAAAACCAAGTAATTCAAGTACTATAATAGTTCTAGATTCAGCTAGGAATGAATATGAATCTGCTCAGATATTAATGAGATCGGACAAGAACTTTGAAATTAAGGGCATATCTTTTTTAAATCTGATAAGTAGTGAAGATTCCATTGTTAATAGCTTTATTAAATATAATTTTCAGGATTATATATATTTTAATGATGGAATAAATTATCCTGACCCACTTTCTAATTCTATGTCTATTGCAACTGGCAAAAATGAAACACAGGGGATATGGATAACGGTATATGTTCCAAAGAAAGCATCCGCTGGAGAATATACAGGTAAAATTACTATTCATACCACTGAAGGGGACTTCAAAGTTGATTTAGAGCTAAACGTCTATTCTGTGACAATACCAGATTCTAAGGAAGGTGAATTCAATTTAGAATATTGGTCTTTTTTCCCTGGCACATGGTACCGTGATTATAGTGAAGCTGACTATGTAAAGAATTACTACGGTTACATAAAATATTCAAAAGAATGGTGGGAACTTATAGATAAAGCAGCACAGAATATGCAGGAGCATAGATGCAATACTCTGCTTGTTCGTTCCCAGGACTTACTACTTAACGCAGGAACATTTATAGGTGAAGATGGTAAATATTCATTTAATTGGACTCTATTTGATAAATATATACAGCGTTTTATTGACAAAGATGTTGTAAAGAGGCTGGTAGGTTTTCAATTACTTGAGCAATTCTCGGTTGACCATGTACATGTGCTAAAACGGGACTCTGACGGAAATACAAAGATTGTTAATGAGCCAGTGGGAAGCGAGTATGCAGAAAACTGGCTTGATCAGTATTTATCCGCATTAAAATCTCATCTTGAAGAGAAAGGATGGCTTAATATTTGGATGCAGCATATAGCAGATGAGCCGAATCACAACCCGGAATCATGGATTGCTACAAGAGAAAAGGTGAAAAAATATTTACCGGGAGTAAAATGTAGTGAACCATTAGATACAACAACACTTAATGGAGAATTAATTGATCACATTGATTTGTGGGTTCCACGGATAGAACAGTTTGATGAAAATGTAGATTTTTTTGATGAAAGAAAAAAAGCTGGAGATGATGTATGGGTGTATACATGTTGTGAACCATCGGATGAGTGTTTTCTCAACAAATTCGTTGATAGGCCGTATTGGCACAGCCGTCTACTATCATGGGGATGTTTTAAATATGGTCTAAACGGGTTTCTCCACTGGGGATACAATTATTGGGATGCTGAAGACACTAACTTTGGTCTAAATCCTGATGCATGTTCTAAAGGAGATGGTTTCATCGTCTATCCTGACCCAGCTAATAACAATATAAAGAATTCAGTTAGGCTTATTGCCACAAGAGATGGGATAGAAGACTTTGAACTGTTTAAGATTCTGGAAAGGAAAGATCCTATACTTGCTAGCAAAATTGTTAATTCTGTATTCACTAATTTCTCATACTATTCAGGAAACACTAAGGTGATGAGAGAGAAACGAAAAGAATTATTAAAAGCTGTCTCAATTGATACATATAAATTACAAGTTAATACTAACAAACCTGAAATCATTACAGCTTTTAATGAAATTATCTCTACAGGCGATATAATTACTAAAGATGGGGTAAGTGTAACTATGAGTTCATCAGTACTACCGGCAAGCCAAAGCTGGTATGACTCACCAAAAGAGATACCAAACAAACTTTTTCCCAAGAATAAACTAGATATAACTTATGAAGGTACAAGTGCTGAAGTGACTACTATAAAGGTGGATGACTCAAAGGAATATCAAAGCATCCTTGGAGTTGGAATTTCAATAGAAGGATCAACAATAGCTAACCTAAATAAATTATCATCAACAGTAAAAAACGAATTTTTAAAAAAGCTTGTAGATCCTACAATTGGTGCTGGAATGAGTCTTCTAAGAGTAACTATTGGAACTTCTGATTTCACGGCTGATGTATTCCATACTTATGATGACATGATATCTGGTAATAGGGATGATGAGAATTTAAGTCACTTTTCAATACAATCAGATATCGATGACGGCACTATAGATACACTTAAAGAAATTATAGGATTAAACTTAAATGTCAAATTGTTTGCATCTTCTTGGACTCCGCCAGGATGGATGAAGGAAGAAACTTCTAGCAGTAAGTCATTTAATAATAATGATGGATTGCTTCTCAGAGGTGGTAAATTAAGTGATGCTCATATTGATGATTTAGCTTTGTATTATACAAGATACCTTGAGGAATATGCAAAATTAGGTATATCAATATATGCGATTACTTTTCAAAATGAACCAACACTTGAAATTGATTACCCAAGCTGTGCAATTACATCTAAGCAAGAAAGATTATTATCCTTAGCTATAAAGAAATGTATCTCTAAGAGCAGCATTCTTAAAGCTAAAAATGTCAGCCCTAAGATTTGGGCATTTGATCATAATTTTGATGGTGCAGCTAGCTATGTACCCCAAATACTTGATAATGAAAATGCAGTAGATGGAGTTGCTTTCCACTCTTATGGTGGAGTCCCAGAAGCTATGACGCAAATCCATAACCTGTACCCTAACGCAGCAATTCATCTTACAGAAAGATCCCTATGGGGAACAAAAGGCGCTGATGAAATAGCTAATTATTTTAGAAATTATGCACAAAGTTATACTGCATGGGTAACAATGTTAGATAGTAATTTATCCCCAATGCAGTGGGTAGGGACTCCAGGTCCAACTATGTTTGTTCGTGATGCAAATACTCCGGATAAATATTGGGCATGTCCAGAATATTATATTGAGGGGCAATTCTCTAAATTCATAAGACCTGGTTCAGTTAGAATTGATAGTAACTATGGCTCAAAAGACACAGTTACTAATGTATCCTTTAAAAATACAGATGGTTCAATAGCTATAGTGGTTATAAACCAAACCGACAATGATCAGACTTTTAAGATCTTAAATCAAGGAACACAAATATTAGCTACAATCCCAGCACAAAATGTAGCAACTTACCAGTGGACTCCACATACAAGTATCGCAATGAACCTAGATTCTACCTTAGTAGCAAAATAAACTATAAATATGAAAGATATTATCTAGTAGAGGTTGTTTCAAAATGACCTCTTTTTATTTTTTTAGTGCATTTTTATACATCTATAAGTTGCAATTTTGCTGCTTTTCTCACGAAAAAACGGTGTCAGAAAACAATACTTTAAAATGTTATAATTTAACTTTAGAAAA
>DATCID010000036.1:0-6161 GCA_036507975.1 Ruminiclostridium sp. | reverse complement strand
CGAGAAACCTCTATTTCAGTATCAAATGCAATAAGATATATTGAGGAAAATTATAAAAATGAGCTCAGTCTAGAAATTGTAGCTAACGCGATCTTTATTTCCCCAAGCTACCTGAGCGGTCTCTTTAAGCAATCAATAGGAATGACTTTTGTTGATTATATTCATACAGTTAGAACTGAAAAAGCAAAAAATTATTTAGCAAATGTAAGCCTTAGGAACTGTGACATTGCTGAAAATGTAGGCTATGCCTGCGAGAAATATTTTGCTCAAGTGTTTAAAAAGTATACAGGCACAACCCCATCTCAGTATAGAGAACAGCTACATAAGTGATACTTTTAATCCAACCAGCCTTTAATCATATTGAATGGCTTTATGTAGACTCTTATAGCTTTTCGGACAATATCCTGTGATCCTTTTAAATACCTCAGAAAAATAAAAAGGACTGCTAAAAGATAGGATATCACTAATTTCTTTAATATTGTAGGCAGTTGTATCTAGTAGCTCACACGCTCTTTGGATTTTTAGACGGTTAAAATAATCTATGGGTGTGTAACCGCTCTTTTGTTTAAATATTCTGACAAAGTGATATTTGGACATATTCATCGAATCTGCAAGTTGCTTTAAGGTGCAACTACTGCCGATATTCTTGCTCATTAACTTTATTACGTTTTCGATACCAATACTTTTTGTTCCAGATAACCCAGAATACATCTTCAACCTTACTATTTCGCATAAAAATTCTTGAAAACACGTAGAAGAATGGAACAGGTTCACAAAACTATATCCAGTTGACAAAATGGTATATGCTTCTATAACAAGTGATACAAGTTCTGGCTTTTGTCCAATTGATAGAACTGCAGACTGAGAAGTTACTCCTAAAATTTTAAATAGTTCAGGAATACCTTCTCCTATAAAATGAACCCAGTGAATAGACCATGGATCTACCTCATCAGCACCATAGCCATGAGGTAGATTTTTATCACAAAATATGATCTCGCCCTGGACGATATCAATCTTCCTGCCTCCAGTTTCAACCCAACCTTTTCCTCCAACACAATAAATCATTACATATTCAGCTATACCCTCTCTATAAATAGAATGCTTGTAGGCTTTATCGTAAAAACCGATCTTCGTAATAATTAAATTTGCCAAAAAAGCATTTCTACTTTCAAGGGCAATAACATCACTCGGTATAAACGTTGAAATGTCAGTAGCATAAGTCATTGAATTTATGTTCTCTTTCATTTTGACTCCTCCAGTTGACAATACAATAACTTATTTTAGAAATCTTTATCCAGTATAATAGTTGCGATTGTCTCACCGCTCATTTCAACGTTTGTAGAAGTGGCAGCTTTAGTGGTAAAAATGATTAAATAGCAATAAAGTATATGTTTTGAGCAATAATTCAGATTCAATATTGAATATAAACGTATTATAATTATATCATGATAATATTGATTAGCAATAATGTTTATTATGTGTTGTAAAGGAGAGAAATTAGTTATGACGAATTGGAGTATAACCTCTGAGGAAAAAATCTATCTTAGAGAACTTGCGAAAAAACAGTTGGAGTATTCAATGCTTCCAATTATGAAGGAAAGAGAAAAGCTTTGGTACAATCACAACGATTTAAAAGGTGAAAGACCAATGATCCATTTTGAGACCTGGACCTTTGAAAACGATATTTTACCTAAATTTAAATGTACTTCTGAAGCTGCTCAAAATATTGAATTACAAATTTACAGAGAAATTTTGAATCACGAGTTTATTGGTGATGATA
Source organism: Ruminiclostridium sp. (assembly GCA_036507975.1). Taxonomy (GTDB): domain Bacteria; phylum Bacillota; class Clostridia; order Acetivibrionales; family DSM-1351; genus Ruminiclostridium. The sequence goes on along the minus strand of DATCID010000036.1, from coordinate 4,381 downwards.
GAGTAGTGCCTTCTTGGTACAACATTAATTGGAATACTAAGTTTGTCTTATTCAATATGAAGGTAGAAGCTGAGCATGCAACAAACTCTCAAGGTAGTGAAAGCCTAGGACACCGTTTCAAATATCTAATTTCAGACCTACAGGAGGATATGAAACTTATACAACCTACGGTATACAGCATTGATAAGGAAAGCACTCTGAAATGGAAAGCTTTTGTGGAGGACATTCTCGGCGACATCCTCCCTGTGAAAATAGCAATGAATTCCCTTGATTGTTGTCTTTCCCAAGATCTTGTTCACATAATGGGGATGGAAACGATGATTTATTCTCTAGTTGACTATCCTGATGAATTTCATCAGATTATGGACATAGCAAGCAAGGATCATATTAAGTTTATGAAGTGGATGGAAAAGGAAGAATATCTCCTGCTAAACAATAATAACAATGGTCTAGGCAATGGTTCTTTTGGCTTTTCTAAGGATCTTCCTCAAAAGGGCTTTGTACCTGGAAATGCAATCTCCACTAAAGATATGTGGGGTTTTATGGATTCTCAGGAAACGGTAAGTATTTCTCCTGATATGTTTGGTGAGTTCTTCTTTCCATATTATAATGAAGTGGCAAAGAATTTTGGGCTGCTTTCCTATGGGTGTTGTGAGCCGGTACATACTATTTGGGAAAAGTATATAAGCAAACTATCTGGACTAAGAAAGGTATCCATATCGCCATGGTGCAATGAGGAGTATATGGGTGAAGCACTCAAGGGAAGTAGTGTAATATATCATAGGAAACCAAGTCCTAACTATGTTGGGGTAGGTAAAGATCTCGATGAAGTCGCATATAGCGAGCATATTAGCAAAACGCTCAAGTGCGCCAAAAGCTGCAAGCTTGAGTTCTCTTTTAGAGATGTATATACACTAGGAGGTCAAAATGACAAGCCCCGTAAGGCTGTGGAGATTTTACGAACTTTGATAGAAAAGTATTGGGAGTGAACTCGTTATCCAGATTTGTTGCCTCAGTATACATCAGATAGTAATTTAAAAAGGCTGTCTTAAAATAATTATAAAAAAATATTATTTTAAGACAGCCTTTGTTATAACTAATTAGAGTGGCAATTACCGTTTAAAGTTTCCAAAGCTAATATTAGTCAGCCGATGCAAGTCGGCTTTCCATAACTATTCACCATTCACTTTTAACTTTTCACTAGGTTCTATGCCCTATTCACTATTATTCAAACATCATACAATCTATATAAAAGTCATTGAAATCTTTTGAACTTGATAGCTCAACGTATTTAATTTTCTTACTTATTATATTAGCTTGAGACAGACTTTCCAGTGATACTAGCCCTTCAATTGCTCCCTGCCCTGCCGCATTTCCTACTGACTGTATTTTGCCTTTTAACTCAGAAGGGATTAGACCAATTTGGAGTGCACTATCTATATCGATGTAAGTCCCAAACCCTCCAGCAAGATAAACATTTTTTATATCATCAAAGCTAATGCCAGACTGCTTTACAAGAACATTAATACCTGCTGCAATTGCGGCTTTGGCGTTTTGTAGCTCTCGAATATCCTTTTGTGTAATAGCAATGTCTCCACTTATTACAAGAGCATTCATTTTATCAATTACAACTATATTCTGAGCTATATCGGTTTGCTCATTTGTGGTTGGTTTCCATTTCATGTCTAGCCTACCAGTTTCATCTATTAACCCAACGTCAAGCATCTGAGCTATACCGTCAACAATTCCCGTTCCACAAATTCCAATAGGACTCACATCGCCAATAGTCGTAAACTTAATACCTGACTGCAGGGAAATGCTGTTTATTGCACCCTTCACCCCACCTATTCCATTTCTAATGTTAGCTCCTTCAAAAGCTGGTCCTGCTGCTGAGGAGCAAGCATATAAATTATCCTTATTACCCAGCACAATCTCTCCATTTGTTCCGATATCAATGAGAAGAGATATTTCTTCCTGCTCGTATATACCAGTTGAAAGCACTGCACCTACAGTGTCTGCACCAATATATGCTGATACTGCTGGAAGAATACATGCAATCCCAAATGGATTTATGTCAATACCAAGTTCCTTAACATTTAAATTTAGCATTGAAGTTACAGAAGGAATAAATGGAGCCGAGCCAATATATTTTGCTGATACCCTAAGCAAGAAGTGCATCATAGTGGTGTTACCTACAAAAGTAACCGCATATATGCTCGTCCTTGAAATATTTGTTTCTTCACACATTGCTTCAATGCAATTATTTACTTCATTAATTATTAGAGATTGCATTTCCTCAAGCCCAGCATCTGTGTCCATAGTATGCTTAATTCTAGAAATCACATCTGCGCCAAAGATCTTTTGAGGATTGAGGAGCGAATGTACGCAAAGCCTTTTACCAGTTGTTAGATCAATCAAGTATGAGACTAGAGTAGTCGTACCAACGTCAATAGCTACACCATAGAGTGTTTTGCTGGTGTCACCGGCTTCAACTCCTAATAGCTGAGTGCCCATTTTTATCAACGAAATATTATAATCATTTTGTCTTATTATTTCAGGAATCATCCTAATTAGCTGCATATTGGGGAAGCTGTCTTTGAAATCACCGCCAATTGCTCTTTCAAAGTCCGCTGTTTGACATGATAAAGAAGGCTTTTCAACGGTGATGTTTTCCTTAGTGACAATAGGTAAGAGTTCTATTGATCTCTGTCTACCTTCAGTTAAAATCTGGGCTTGCGAACTGCCATCTTCCAATAAAATTTCTATATCCGATTGAATATTATAACTACAGGATAGTCTGTAGCCAGCTTCTATTGCCTTTGTACCTAGTACTTTAGCCTCATTTTGTGAAGCATCAGGTAAGTATCCAGACAATATTTTTACTTTGCATTTGCCACAGGTACCATTGCCATTACAAGGCGAATTAATAGCAACGTGAGCTTCCCTGAGCTGCTCTAGCAAATTCTGACCCTGTATTGCTATGATTTCAAATGATTTTTTATTAGATTTTACTATGATTTTATACATTATAAATTTTCCTCCCTATTCTTGAGGTACATATTGTTTTATGCTAGCGTCATCAAAGCTCCCCATCTGAGTATAGGCTGCTATCGCCGCATCAATTATCTGGTAACCCAAAGCAGCACCTGTTCCTTCACCCAATCTCATGTTTAAGTTCAACATAGGTACCATATTGAGAGCCTCCATAACTACCCCACTACCAGGCTCAGCTGACCCATGAGATGGCAGCATGTAATCCCTTGCCCCAGGATGTATACGAACAGCAGTTAACGCAGCGGCTGCAGAAATGAAGCCATCAATAACAATTGGAATTCTATAGATAGCTGCTCCTAAAAAGCAACCCGTAAGTCCTGCAATATCAAAGCCACCTACTTTTGCAAGAACATCTATTGGATCACCAGGATCGGGTTGATTTATTTCTATTGCCTGTCTGATTACTGCGATTTTATTTGAATAGGCTTCTCTGGACAAACCTGATCCTGTACCCACCATTTCATGAATTGGCATGCCTGTAAAAACAGCTGAAACCGCGCTACTTGTGGAAGTATTTCCAATGCCCATCTCACCAGTTCCTAAAAGGTTTATTCCCTCGGCCTTCAGATCCTTTACAATATCAATACCTGTCAAAATTGCTCTTATCGCTTCCTCACGAGTCATTGCAGGACCTTTAGCAATATTCCAAGTGCCGTTTCTTATTTTCCTATTTAATATAGTAGAGTACGGTAGATCAGCATCAACTCCAATATCTACTATTATTAATTTAGATCCTGTAAGCCTTGAAAATACATTTATCCCTGTTATTCCACGAGTAAAGTTGCAAGTTACTGTTGCGGTTACGCTCTTAGGGCAAGAGCTGACGCCTTCCTCAAATACACCATTATCTGCACACATCACAACTGTTGCCTTGTTATCAACCTTTGGAGATGGAGAACAGTTTATGCCTGAAAGTGTTACCACTATTTCCTCAAGCCTACCGAGGCTTCCAAGTGGCTTGGTAAGGCTATCTAATCGCATTTGAGCAGCCTTCATTGAGTTTATATCAAGAGGAGCAATTTTACTTAATAAATTGTTTAGCATTTTATATTAACCTCACTTTTAATCACACTTTATTATTTCATCATCATAAGATGCATTTACTACAGCCATTGGAGGGACAATGAGTACCTCATTATTATGAAATTCACCATTTATAATATTTTCAAATAAGCTGCTACTTCCCTCTATTTCAAGGAAATCCCATTTTAAAAACTTTGATGAATCTTTGGTATAATTTCTATAGTATTCGTTATTCTGTAAGCAGTCCCAAGAAATAAAACCAGCGCTTTTATATTCCTTCAGCCAATTTTGCTCCATTTCCATA
>DATCID010000035.1:0-13918 GCA_036507975.1 Ruminiclostridium sp. | reverse complement strand
TCTATATTGACCTTGACCTGGGGTATGGTCCATAAAAGAAATCTGATGTACTTTTTTTTCAAGGATCATATTATATGCAACGTCGAAGGCATCTAAATTATCTATTTCAATTCTTAAATGAAACCTATGATGTATAAGATGATTCCTTTTGTGTATGTTATTAATAAGCTCTGATAATTTAAGCACATTTTCTTTATGCCTTAGATGTGATACACCAAAATAATCATCTTTAAAAAGTGATATTGAATGATACATTGTAGTTATACCTTGGTTTATGAGCTGTCTCTCAACTTCCTTTAATGCAATCTCAAAATCCATTATGCTAGTTGGTCGTGGTTGAATTATTTGCTCAATCTTATCTGAATGTGTGTCAATAAACCCAGGCATAATATACCTGCTTTTAGCATCAATTATTGTCTTAAAGTCATTTTGATTAAATTCATTTTTATTTATGATGGTTTCGATTATATTATCTTTAATAACCAAAACGCAATCTTCCAAAATATTTGTCGGAGTTACTATTTTACCGTTTATAATCGCTTTCATATTGCACCTCATATCATTGAATGGACTAACTGCTGGGTAAATGCATGCTGCGGATCTTCGAGAATTTGGTCTGTTAACCCACTTTCAACTATTTTGCCATCAAGCATAACAATTGTTCTATCTGCCAGCATGCGGATTACTGCTAAATCGTGTGAAACTAAAAGTATTGATATATTATATTTAGCCTTTATTTTTCGTATAAGATCTAATACTTTTGCTTGAATAGATAGGTCGAGCCCAGTTGTAACCTCATCTAATAGTAGTAGGGAAGGGTTATTCGCCAGTGCTTTTGAAATTTGCACTCGTTGCTGCATACCGCCTGAAAATTTTTTTGGGGCTTCTGACATTCTTGATGTTAATATTTCAACCGCATCAAGCAGTTCTATCGCACGTGCTGTCATTTTCCCAGCATTTCGTGAGCCTGCTGCTATGATTTTTTCTGCAATGTTGGCTGCTGAGGAGTAGTCCATTCTAAGGCCTAAGATTGGATTTTGATAAACCATACCCATAATGTTGTTTTTAATAAGCCTTTGTTGCGAGCTACTGGAATCCCAAATGTTTTTAGTTCCATTTTTGTACTGTTTTAAAAATGCTTCTCCATATGTTGGTTCAGTATCAAAGTACAGGCTCTTCATAAGCGTTGATTTACCCGACCCAGACTCTCCAACTATACCTAGAACTTCATTAGGAAAAACCTCTAAGGATACATCCTTACAAGCCCAAACGCTACCGCATTTTGTGCAACGGTTCTTCTCTAAACTTTCTTGACATAGAGGGCAACCATTGCCATATCTAACTGTTAAGTTATTTATAGTAAGAATAGGAGTGTCGTTTAAATACATTCTAGTACCTCCTTACAATATGAGGTGTCGCTGCATTGATAAAACACTGCCCCTGTGATGTTATCAAACATCTCATCTAAATATGTGTTTTTGCTTCCACAGAGACAACATTTTTTACCTTTAAAACTTTCCTTTTCAAAAGGCACATCATCAAATGCGAGAGAAACAACTTCTGTATAAGGGGGAATTGCATAGATTTTCTTTTCTCTACCTGCTCCAAAGAGGTAGAGGCACTCTGACTTATTTAGTTTTTCGTTATCAAACTTAGGAATAGGGCTAGGGTTCATAATATATCTACCCTCAACCATGCAAGGATATTCTGAGGAAATGGTAACCTTTTTATATTTTATTATACTTTCATAAAGCTGTAGCCAAATTGGTGCATAATCTGTTTCGGCATGCATCTTTTTCGTTATTTCTTCTCTAGGCTCAACTCTTCTAAGCGGCTCTGGTAGTGGCACTTGAAGAACTAAGATTTGGTTATTATTCAGTTTAACTTCTGGTATTCTGTGCCTGGTTTGAATAAGTGTTGCCTCGTTTGTTTTAGTTGTTGTTAAAACATCGGTGCATAGCCCAACAAATTTTTTGATGTTAACTGCATTAACGCTTTCGTCACTGCCTTGATCTATTACCTTCAGGATATCATCTTGCCCAATTAGCGAAAGAGTTAGCTGGATACCACCCGTTCCCCAACCACGCCCAATAGGAAGTTCACGAGAGCCAAAAGGGACTTGATAACCGGGAATAGCAACCGCTTTTAGTATGCTCCTTCTAATTTCTCTCTTTGAGCCTTCATCTAAAAAGGCAAAGTTGTAATTACTATTCATTATAACCACCTCGTGTCTTTCTAACTATATCTAATTTTGATTGAAAAGTTACATAATGAGGCAGCTTGAGGTGAGAAATAAATCCGTTCATTTCTAAACTATCACCATGCATAAGAACAAATTCTTCGTTTTGAGTTGGATTGGGTCCAGTATTTTCAAGCTCTCTATCTAAAACAGCCATTGCAATAGCTTTGTTTTCATTCCTACCGAAGACAGCACCATATCCCACCGCTAGCTTTAGTTTGTCGCCATCGTCCGCCTCAGAAAAACATTCAACTTCTGTAATTAAAATTTCACCGATATATATGCTCTCACTACTATCGAATAAGTAAGGTACCTCAAGCTCGATATAGCCAGACCTTAACTCACCTACTGTTGGATGGACTTGTCCGAAGCCACGCAGAGATGAATAGGCAAGCCCTGAAATAAAACCTGTATCTGCCCGTGATAAGGTTTGAAGTCTTGCACTCCGCCGGGATGGAAATTCAAGCATATTTTCTGTTACATCATAAGGTCTTTGGTTATCTATTTTAAAGGAGTCAATTAGACCCTCAGCTTTAAGTTCATTAGACACGCGAGGGCACGGTGAGATTTCCTCTATTTGCTGACTTTCTAGATTTCTTCTTACTTCGTCAAAGAGCTCTTTACTATCCTCATTCTCAATATCAAAATTAATAAGTCTATGGGTGTAGTCATAAGTAGCACCTAAAATTTGGCCTCCTAAAATATCCTTAAATGCTGCTGATATTCTGCGAGTTATACGCATATTATCTGTGTTAACTACACTGGTATAATAGTTTCGTGTCAGTGTTGATCTATATGCACGAAGTAAAAATACCGCTTCTTCAATACTACCCTCACATTGTTTTAAGGCAAGTGATGCATATGTTTTAGAATATAGTCCAGCCTCACTCATAACTCTGTCAACTAAAAGAGACATTCTATTTTCTATTGCAATTAAGTCTATATCATTTTTTGTACCACTTCGATAGAAATCAAGTAGCTTTATGCTTTCCTCAATTGCCTCTTTTCCACCTGAAACCGCAACATAAGCCATTATTCAACAACCTCACTTTTTGTTAGTCTTGGGATAGAAAATAAATCACCATTTTCACAAGCAAAAATAAAATCAAGTCCTTGTGGATATTCAAAAAACATATTATCTCTAAATTCTATTGCTTCTTTTACTGTAGCATCAGTTAGAATTTCAATAAAATAATTAATTCCTGCACCACTTAGCTTTAGTTTTGTCTCTTTGTTGTCAGTTATTTTAACAACAATTGTAGCTGATTTATGTGGGTCAATAAGTGTGCCACACTTTGAGCTTTCAATTACTTCTTTTAAATCTTTCTTATCGTTTATGAATATAAAATCAGCATTTTCTCTGCTTTCTCTTTTTGATAGAGTAAGAGATACTATCTCTTCGGATAATTCTCTGTTTTCACAAGTGTTGAAGGATACTTCGTTGTCAAGCAAGGTCATCGCAAGTGCAAGAAATATCTTGTTATTACCAAAAAGTTTTTCGGAGTATTCATTTATATTTACAATTTTTAGAGGATTGGACATTGCCCTTAAAATTAATCTAAACATTTTTTGTGAGTCATGTACTAAATCAAAACCATGTATTTTTTTCATTTTGACACCCCATTATCCATAGAAGAAAAATTCACCATAGTTTTGAGATGCAAAGAATTTTCCTTTCGTAATTTTTCAGTCTGTTTATACTCTAGATTTAGTAACTCTGTTCTTATTGTTTCCATTTCTAAAACTTGGCTATTAAACCCGGCATCAATTATTGCCATATATAAAACCTTGTCAAAATTATCGCCCATTGCAACCGCGATACCTTTAGTGCCATCAAGCTCTACTAAGGCTTCAGAAACCATTACTTCACCGATATAGAAGAGGCTTGATTTAACAGGCTCACGCATCTTTATCATTGCAAGAGTTTTTGAAGGCTCCTTTATAACAACAATACTATATTTTGAAGATAAAACATCTGATATGTTTTTTAGAAGGTTACAATCAGATCTATTCATTATTTGAAAAAGTTGTTTTTTATTCATAATTGCCTCACTACTATATGTATTTTTTCTTGATGGTTGTAAATAAAAGTTCAATTAAATATGCAAATATAAACACCATTAAAATTGCAAGTCCTGCTACGCCATAATTGTAACCTTGAATATTTGTGGTTATCGCAAAGCCAATACCGCCAGCTCCCACCATTCCAAGTATTGCAGACTCTGAAAAATTAATTTCAAATCTAAGCCCTGTCCAAGCAACAATTTGCGATGCCGCGGCAGGAAGTATTGCTGCTGCAAAAATTTGAAGTTTGTTAGCCCCTGTTACCTCTAATGCCTCTATAACTTCGCTCGGAACACATTCAAAACTCTGTGAAAAGGCTTTTGCAAAAAATGCAATAGCATGAACAGATAAACCAATAATACCAGCAGAGGGGCCAAGACCTATGCAAACAAGTGCTAGAAGCACCCAAACAGGAGTTGGAACAGCACGAAGAAATGTAAAAAATGATTTCATAGTTATTGTTACAAATCTGTTTTTAACGATATTTTCAGATGCTAAGGCTCCTAAAACAATACCTATGACTACACTGTAAATTGTCGCTAAAATTGTAATTGATATTGTTTGTAAAAATGAGATAATCGTATAATCAAAATTTTTAAAGCTCAGTTGAGAAAGTTTGTAAAAAGTTATACCAATATTAGGTGTTCGAGATAGTATTTTCATCCAGTCAATATCAAGCATCATTAACGAGAATGTTGAAATCACTATTGTCCCTATTAAAAATATATTAATTGCTCTGTTCTGACCTTCTTTATAAGTTCTTATTTTCCCTTTTTTACAAATATGAATTTGTGGCATAATAGTCTGTGCGATTATTGCTATTTCACTCATTACAAAAGCACCTTCTTTCTTAAATATCCAGTAAGTAAGTCAACCAAAATAATGGTTGCTGCTATAATTAGTATAATCCCTGCAGCCGTTTGGTACTTAAATGACTTTAAGTAAGAGAACAAAACAAGTCCAACACCACCACCGCCAACCATTCCAACAATGGTTGATGCTCGTATGTTAACCTCAATACAATATAAAAACCAAGCAAGAAAATCCTGCATACATGAGGGGATTACACCTTGAAAGACTCTTTGCCAAAAGGTACTACCAACAACTGATAATCCTTCTATGGCGTCGTGCGATATATCATCAATAACCTCTATAAAGGCTCTTGTCATAAACGCAAAGGTTGAAATAACAAGTGCAACAAATCCAACACCTGTACCAATCCCAAGCGCGGAAAATAAAATAAATGCCCAAACAAGTGCTGGAATATTTCTTAAAAATGTTGCAATTGCTCTAATAACCTTTGAAAGTTTCGGTACTGGTGAAATGTACTCACTTCCAAACATTGCAAAAAATAATGCAAGTATACCGGATATAAAGGTTGCACCGATTGCCATTTCGATTGTTATCAATATACTCTCAAATATATTCAAAGAATTTTGTAAAGTAGGAGGGAAGAAGTCCACAGTTAAAAAACGCCAAAACTCACCTTGCTCTAGTAAAATTTCAAAAGGATTGTACTTTGAAAATATTGTGCTTCCAATAAATAAAACAGCTACAACAACTAAAAAGTATGTATAGACTTTTTTTTCTTTTTTGTTTATTATACTTCTTTTATGCTTCATTCAATTCACCACTTATTATAAGATTTTGCATAGAAGTATTGTAAATCTTCTCAATCGTGGCATTATCAAGCTGATCTGGTTTTCCATCAAATACTATTTTACCTTTTGAAAGCCCTATAATCCGTGTTGCATATTTTAAGGCAACATTAATCTGATGCAAATTTACAATGCAAGCAATATTTCTACTTCTCGCCATATTATAAATTAAATCCATAATAATTTTAGAAGTAGAGGGGTCAAGCGATGCTATGGGCTCATCACAAAGTAGTATTTTAGGCTGCTGCATAATTGCCCTTGCGATGCCAACCCTCTGTTTTTGACCACCAGACAAATCCGCTGCACGATTGTATATGTAATCACCTAAATCAATTTCTTTTAGTAATTCTATAGCTTTTAGTTTATCTTCTTCTGTATATCTACCCAAAACTCCCTTTATATTTGACATATACCCAAGCCTACCGTACATAACATTTTGTATGACAGAAAGCCTATAAATAAGGTTATAGTGTTGAAAGATCATTCCGATTTTTCTACGTAATAGCCTTAGGCTTTTACTGCGTTTTTTTGATATATCTTCACCATCTATATAAATATTCCCACTCGAAATCTCAATAAGCTTATTTATTGAACGAAGCAGTGTAGATTTTCCAGAGCCTGAGGGACCAATTATAACAACGAATTCTCCTTCATTAATACAGAAAGAAACATCAGAAAGTGCCTGCACCCCATTTGAGTATTTTTTTGTTATGTTTTTAATATCTAATACCGTATTCAAGAGCTCACCACCTTAAAAGTAATACGGGCATACATATATACGGGCATAATATGTATGCCCGTATATATGTATATTATTTGTTTAGCTGTTTATTTAGTTCTATAATGTCCTTATAATCGTCAATGGTACAAGGGATAAATTTTCCACCTTTTGCTCCAATTACATTTTCGAAATAAGCTTTGTTTTGATAGGTTAAAATAAAGTTTTTAACCTTGTCTTTTATATCTTGCGGCAAATCTTTTCTAATTGCCATTGGCTCTGCTGGAATTGGGCTTGATGAATGAATAATTTTGATGTCACTCTCTTTTGCATTGCCATTTTTAATTTCTGCAGCTAATGTTTGGTCAGAAATCGGGGCAACATCAACATCGCCTTTTATAACTGCTTGCAAACCTGATTGATGTGTACCTGAAAAGCTTACAGCTGAGAAGAATTTTCCGTTAGTATGTAAATCGTCCATAGTAAGATTTTCACTTACAAAACTTTTCATGATTTCAGCACACGGTACCAAATTGCCAGAAGTAGAGTTAGGATCAACAAATGCCATCGTTTTGCCTTTAATGTCAGCAATTGAGTTTATGTCAGAATTTTTAGCGTTTGTAATTATAACTGATTTGTAGGTAGCATTTTCTTTTGTTCCATCTTTTGATTTCATCCCTAAAGGCTCTACATTTGCTCTCTCATAAGCTAAAGCAAATGATAATGGGCCAAAATAAGCCATATCAGCTTTCCCAGTTCTCATAGCCTCAATAACTGAATTGTAATCACTAGATTGAATTTCAACAACTTCAATTCCAAGTACTTTTGATAAATCTTTTGCCATACCGTTTCTTGCATCTGCGTTTTGCTCTGTTGACTCATTTGGAAGATATGCAACCGTAAACTTCTTTGGTGCTGCTCCTCCACATGCAGTGATTGACAATGCTAGAACGCATACTACTCCTAACGATAAAGCAGATTTTAATAAATTTTTAATTCTCATAAAAAGTCTCCTTTTGTTTTTTTAATCGAATATACTACAGATTTATTGTAAACAATCAATGCAAAATCTGTTGGGTAGTTACCGTAAAATGTTTGTAAATTCAATGTTAAAAACTTATTCTTGAAATACTTCGACATTAAGAGTACTCAGGCTTTTTCTTATAATTTCTTCTTGACATCATTGTACTTGATGTATATACTGTATATGTAACATACATAACAGTATATACAGAAGAGACAAAAGACATAATTAGCATTCTTAAAACATAGCACCTCTTATTATATAGAAGAGGAAATTAACGTCTGTAAACATCAGATAAATAATTAGTTATGGAAATAAATGTAGAAAATGAAAGATTATTGAGGGGGTATAAGTGAAAATAATAATTTCCAATACATCGGGAATACCGATTTACGAGCAGATAAAAGACCAGGTAAAGAGCGCTATATTATCTGGTGAAATAGAGGAAAATGAGCTTATGCCATCACTTCGGCAACTTGCCCGCGACCTGAAGATAAGCGTACTTACTACTACTAGGGCATACACCGAGCTTGAGCAGGAGGGCTTTGTTACAAATGTTCAAGGCAAGGGCTGCTATGTAATGGGGAGAGGTTCTGAGCTGATCCGAGAACAACTCCTTCGAGATATTGAGAACAATCTGACTATTGCCATAAGGTCAGCGAGGAGAGCAGAGGTATCTGAGGAGGAACTAACTAATATGCTGAAAATACTTATGGAGGATGAGGAAAATGATTAATGCCATAGAAATTAATAATCTATGTAAAAAATATGACAGTTTTGCGCTTGAAAATATAAGCTTTTCATTACCCAAGGGCTATATTATGGGGCTAATCGGTCCAAATGGTGCTGGAAAGACCACCACTATCAAGCTTATGCTGAATATGCTTAAAAAGACAGCTGGTGATATAAAAATTCTCGGGTTAGATAGTGTTGCAGACCAGAATAAAATAAAAGAAATCATTGGTGCTGTGTTTGATGCTAACTATTTTGTTCAGGATTGGACTGTTAAAGAGGTAGATAAAACTATAGGTATTTTTTATAGTAACTGGGATAGCGAAAAGTTCAAAACAATGATACAGAGATTTGGGTTGGATTTAAATAAGAAGGTTAAGGAATTATCCCGTGGCATGCAAATGAAGCTGATGGTAGCCTGTGCATTTTCTCATGATGCAAAGCTTCTGATACTTGATGAGCCCACCAGTGGGCTTGATCCTGTTGCTCGAGATGAGCTGACCGATTTACTGTCAGAATTCATTGAAGACGGTGAGAAAAGTGTACTGTTTTCAACGCATATAACTTCTGATTTAGATAAAATAGCAGACTACATCACATTTATTAGTAATGGAAACCTATTTTACACAGGTACAAAGGACGAATTTGTAGATGGTTTTAAAATTGTAAAGGGTGGCAACAAAGATATTACTGCGGAACAGGAAAAAAAGATAATAGGTATCAGAAAATATTCAACTGGCTTTGAGGGGCTTATTAAATCAAGCGACATTAGGAACTTTGGCAAGCTTGAATGTGAGGCAGCTTCTATTGATGAAATAATAGTGTTTACGAGCAAGGGAGGAAAAGACAATGAGTAATATAATAAAACTAGTACAGTTGGATAAAGCTTTGTTAAAACCATATTATAAGTATTTTTTAGTAATGATTTTTGCCACAGTACCGATGATGTTTGGTTTTAAGGCAATTATTCCTAGTATTGTTTTTGCAATGAGCATGATAGCGATGACATCAAATTATACATTTTCAGTAGCTGAAAAAAATGATTTAAATAGATTATATGGCTTGCTTCCTGTAAGCAAAAAAGATATCGTGGCAGGAAGATACTTTTTCACCGCAATAATTGGATTTGTAGCTATTGCAATCATGGTAGTTTTGAATTTAATTGTTTTAACAATAGCTAAGGTTACGATTACAAATGAGGAAGTATTACTTGGGATAGGGTCGGGAATTATTGTATACTTTTTGTTTACGGCAATTCAATTACCTGGTTTATTCAAGTTTGGTTCTTTAAAGGGAAGGTTATTTTCATTCGTACCATTTATTGGAATCTTCTCGGCGTCAGCTTCGCTAAACAGTATAAGAATTTCAGATACATCGCCAAGCTTTTCACTTGAAATACTAAATAGCCCATATGCGCTGCTTATATTTGCTGTTTTAACAGGTGTGGTATTGTATGGAATATCCTTGGGTATATCTCAAAAAATTTATGATAAAATGGAACTATAACATTTTATTCGCGGAAAATAATCAATGGTAATCTAAAGTTGGGGGTATAAGTATGAAAGAATTAACATTAAAAAATGGGAAAAAGCTAATAATCAGACAGGCAAATAGATCTGATGCAAGTGAAATAGTAGAATGTGTTAACAGAATCAGTGGTGAATCTGACTTTTTAACCTTTGGACCTGGAGAATTCGGAATAGACGTTGAACAGGAAGAGAAGTTTCTTGATAATATATCTAAGAAAGACAATGCGATATATTTAGTTGCTGAAGTAGATGGGAAGATAGTTGGGACCTCATCATTTTCAGGAGGAGCAAGACCAAGAATTGCCCACATTGGAGAATTTGGTGTTAGTGTTTTAAAAGAGTATTGGGGAAATGGAATTGGCACAGAATTAATTAAGTACTTAATTGAATGGTGCAGACAATCAAGAATAATTAGGAAAATTGACTTACTAGTTAGAACAGATAATTATTCAGCGATTCATGTATATAAAAAACTTGGTTTTATCGAATCGGGAGTTGTAACAAGAGGATTTCTGATCAAAGGTGTATTCTATGACATGCTATCGATGGGATACAATATTGATGACTGATATTTTCATGGCTATTACAGCTGTACTTGCACAAAATTACAGAAAAATAGGCTGTTGCAAAATAGAAACAATTTCTATTCTGGAACAGCCTATTTTTAGATAAATAAATAAAAAATAGGAGGAAAATATATGAAAACTATCACATTCCCATGCAAATAGATAATAAGAAAGTAAACTTCTAGTATTAATTCTATATAATTGCCTGTGAAGATTTTTTCTTCTTCTTCTTAAAAGTCTTTCACAGTAATAAGCCATTTGTGCAAAAATCTGTTTTCAAAGTGAAGGTCAAGAACACGTTGCCATCGCTTCATTTACTATATTTATAGAATAACATGCATATATGAACATTTAGTGGCTTAATTGTAAAGGGTTGAGTTTACATAAGAGGGAAATCATGTTTGTGTAAATTTTTCTAATAAACTTTTATGTACGATTATGTACGTATTGTACGTATTTTGGATAAAAAGCTTGAAACACTTTTCGTTTCCGTGTAGAATGTATATGCTATGGAGAAGTATCGAAGCGGTCATAACGGTGCTGACTCGAAATCAGTTTGACGGAAACGTCACGTGGGTTCGAATCCCACCTTCTCCGCCATTTAGTAATGACTAATTTTAAGCGGTTCGTCATTACTGAAACCAATGAAGATGTTGCATAAGGATTTGCCTTATGCAGCATCTTTTGTTTTTGCTAAAAGTTCTCCCAGATTTCCAACAAACTTATAGTTAATCGTAACATCCTGCACATTCTTGCCATCAACCTTATAAAATTCTGAAACTGTAATTGTGTCAATCAGTTCTCTCGCCATAAAGCGATCCAGTTTTTCTACTTTAAGATATTTGGAAATATTATTAACCCAACGCATAACATTATCTTCTTTTCCTACTTCTGCTTTTACTTGCTCACGAAGAGTAGGTATTTTTTCTTCTAATTCCTTTAACTCTTTTTCATAATCAGTAAGCAGACTATAAAAGAATGTTTCAGGCATTTTACCAGATAATTTTTCTTTGTATAGATTTTTTACAGTTGAATTTATTTCTTCAACTTTTTGTACAGAAGCCGAAAGCTGTTTCTCTGCAACATTGCTTTCAATAATAGTGGTTTCCTTTAGCGCACGAATAACTTGGTTTGTTAGTGCTTGTTTATCATTCTCTGCAATTTTAGCGTAGTTGTGAATATCGTTAAGCACAATATCTACTAATACTTCTTCTCGAATATTATGAGAACTGCAAATCTCTTTTCCGTGATTTGCATATCTACCACAACGATATGTGAGTTTTTGCTTTCCTTGATTACCTCTAAGAGATGCTGCCATAGTTGAACCGCAGTCTACACAACGAACAAGTCCTGCAAATATTGAAACTTCACGCTCAACCTTTGGCGTATGGAAATGCTCACGAGTTTTTCTCATCTTTTGTACTTCATCCCATAATTCGCGGCTTATGATTGGCTCATGGGTGTTTTCTACAATAATCCACTCGTCAGGTTCTGTCAAACGGCGTTTTTTTGACTTGAATGAAACAACCTGTCTTTGTCCCTGAACCATATCACCGATATAAACTTGATTTTCAATTATGTTTAGCACAGATGCACTGCCCCAAACCATACTCTCATCCTTACGAGGATTTTCTTTATCAAGATTTTGATAATAATAGGCTCTTGGGCAAGGGATACATTCTGCATTAAGTTGTCCCGCAATCCGTCTGCCATTTTCACCATTTGCTACATCACTAAAAATTCGACGAACTATATGAACTACATCCTCATCAATAATTAGCTGATGCTTATTGATTGGGGATTTTTTGTATCCATAAGCTGCTCTGCTTCCCATAAACATTCCTTTGGTAGCATTAGCCTTTTTGACCTGTCGCACTTTCCTTGAAATATCCCTTGGATAATACTCATTGATAACATTATGAAAAGCGGCAAAATCGTTATTGGCTCCCATTGTGTCAACACCATCATTAATTGCAATGTAACGAACATTCTGCTCAGGGAAGTATTCATCCGTATAATAACCTGTCATAGAATAGTTACGCCCAAAACGGCTCAAATCCTTTGTAATTACACAATTAATACATCCTTTTTCAATATCCTTAAGCATCCGTTTGAAATCAGGACGGTCAAAGTTCGTTCCAGAGTAACCATCGTCAATATATATTTCTGCTAAATTCCACCCCTTTTCTTTAACATAATCGGAAAGTATCTGCCTTTGGTTACCAATACTCATACTTTCCAAGTTCCCGTTATTATCGTCACGAGATAGACGAGCGTAAATACCTACATCAAAACTATTTTGCATTTTCATAAAAAATCCTCCTTAGTAGTGCAAACAAGTATATGCAGCATTTACTTCTGTCCGTTATCTATTTTACAATAGACACCTAACATTTTGCAAATGTGCAGATTAAACTTTTGCATTAAGTTTTAAAGTTGTAACGATAGCAGGAAGAATAGCATCTTTAAATTGCTTTCCACTATTAAAAATACTTTTTACATTCACAATACCACCACCTTTTATTTTGTAAGTAGCAGTAATTGTATTTTCATCAATAGCTTCTCTTAAAACTATTTCGCATAAATTTATGTTGTGTTTCATTATTCTATTCCCACACTGATTAACAAAGCTCGGTCAATCCCTTTCATGTATTTCTCATCAAGTTTACCAATGTATTTACCAAGACGACTTTTATCAATTGTTCGTATTTGCTCAAGCAATACAATTGAGTTTTTATCAAGCAGTTTGGTATCGAGTGTTATGTGCGTAGGTAATGACTTCTTACTGCCTATTTGGCTCGTGATAGCCGCTACAACGACAGTAGGGCTAATATCTATTGCCTACATCGTTTTGGATGATTAGAACAGGACGTATGCCGCCTTGCTCAGAACCTATAACCGGGCTTAAATCCGCATAATATATATCGCCTCTTGAAATTTTCATGTTCATTGGTTCTAACCTCCCTCAAAAGTGCTATTCTCTAAATGAGGATAAGTAATGCCATATTGCAAGGCTGATGAAAACAGCTATATAAAATGTTTCTGCTGCTCAGCCTTGCAAGTGGCTTTAAAACGCCTTCATTTGTCCTCGACACCCCAAGGTATAGGGAAGTCATCAAACGGTCGGTAGCGTACCGACTCCACGGGAATTTCACCCCTCCGAGGTTCTCTCCGAGCTGCTCCCATTGCGATGTCTGTGGCTGGGCAGGAGTATCATTGTCCCTTTTACTTGTCATCGCCCTTATTGGAAGCTATCCAATATTTATAGCCGGAGGCTTATCGCTCGTCCCTTACGGGAGGTCTTGGCGCAACCGCTAACGTGGCTTATGCTCATCACAATGGCAAAAGGAATGTGTTTGATGAATGAATATTCAATTTTCAAGGAACT
>DATCID010000034.1:0-4202 GCA_036507975.1 Ruminiclostridium sp. | reverse complement strand
AACTTCCAACTAGTCCTACGATTAAAACCAGCGCTACTAATGTTTTTGATTTTCTCATTTCTCTTCCTCCTAAAAATTAATATTTCTCGGCTTGCATATAAGATGTACAATATAAAGTGCATATGACAGTAAGTAGTCTTTATTTTTGTACAATTTATATATCAATTACTTCACTTTTAGTTTACAATTTAATTATCAAAACACCAATACACAAATCAGACTATTCTTTTATACTATTTTAACCACTTAGGGAGAAAGCTATGGGTAAAAAAACGAAAACAATTCAATCAAACCTGTTTATTAATTACTCGATAATCATATTAACTGTTCTCGTTGTATTTGTTGCTTTTTTTTACATATGGGTTTCGAATCTACTAAATACACAAGCAGTAGAAAAAATTGATAATTTATCATATTCCATATCTCAACAATTAGATGTTGAAGTACAAAAAATGGATTCGGTATCTGTAAATGTACTTTATTCAAATATTGTAATGGATAGGTTTAAAAAGTATATCTCAGATATAAATAATGTTGTAGATATTGATAACTCACCAGAAATTAGTTCCGTAGATTCAATCAATAATTCTAAAGACCTTGTAGATATGCTAATTGCAATTATAGGACCTAATAGACCGGTTCAACAAATGTATATATATGATTTCAATGGTAGAATGTTCGGTACGGGTTCAGATAACAGGCAGTTAAAAAATTCCGTCATGGAAAAGTATTGGTATAACGAAGTAATAAAGCTAGATGGAAAAAAGTATATTTCGTTGCCTCAGAAGGATGAGGAACTATCAAAATTCGCTCAACAATATAAAAATGCATATTTTATATCCCTTTGCAGAGTTTATTTCGACAATTTTAATGTTCCCCAAGGCATTGTTGAAGTAAAGCAGTATTATAACATTATTTTTAATTCTATAAGTGTAATAACTCACAATAATATAAGCCAAGAACAAATTTATGTTTTTAATAAAACTGGTGAAGTCATATATCCTCTTGATGCGAATGTTTATTATTATAAATATTGTAATACAAACTCTCCTCAGAAATCATACCTTACAGTTATTAATCCTGTGACAAAGGAAAAGGAGCTACTTAAGTACAAGTATTCCGAACTTACAGGTTGGATAACAGCAGTGGTAGTTTCAGAAAACAAGTTACTCTCTCCTGTTTTCGATTTTACAAGAATAGTAATTTGGGTTGCTGTTTTAATTTTGCTTTTAGCACTGCTTTTCTCTTTTTTTATAGCGAAGAAAATCACTATTCCCATTGCTAAACTTCATAAGGCTATAAGAACTTTCGATTTAGAATCAATTTCCTCTTCTTTCCCACAGAAATTGAACAGTGGTTTTAATGAAATGGAGGAGCTGAATCATGCCTTTCAAAAAATGAATATAAAGATGAAGAAATCTCTTGATGACTTGATTTTATCTCAACAACATGAAATGCAGGCAAGAATGCTGGCATTACAATCCCAGATGAATCCTCATTTCTTGTATAATACACTTGCCAACATCAGTGTGATGGCAGAAGAAGCCATGGATGATCAGATAATAGAAATGTGCAGCAATGTTTCAGACATGCTGCGCTATATATCCTCAGACAAATCACCGTTAGTAAAGCTAAGTGCTGAAATTGAATATACTGAAAAATATCTGGCGTGCATGAAACTTCGATATGGGAATAAATTGTCTTACTCTATTGAAATTAATGATGAAATGAAAGATATTAAAATTCCCAAACTGGTAATACAACCCCTGGTAGAAAACGCATTAAAATACGGAACGTGTCAAGAACCACCCTGGACTATTAGAATCACTGGGTACCTGACCAACACTTATTGGCAGATTAACATCCAGGATAATGGCTCGGGTTTTGATCCTCAAAAACTGAAATTCATTAATGAGAAGATTGAAGAAATAAACAGAAATGGTTTGATGCCAAGTCTTGAGCTTGATGGCATGGGACTTTTAAATATATATATAAGATTAAAATTGTCTTATAAAAACCAGATGACTTTTCAAATTTCAGATAATATTTCGGGTGGAGCAATGATAACCATCGGAGGAAGTGTGTAAATAATTCAGAGGAGGGGGAATTGGGCTTGGAGAATATAGTAATATACAAAGTTATCGTAGCGGAAGATGAACCCTTGATTCTTAATAGTATTGTAAAAAAGATTACCGCTTTGGACATAGGGTTTCAAGTTGTAGGGACATCAGAGGACGGGAAAACCGCTTTGGAGCTAGTGGAGAAGCATTCCCCGGATGTTTTGGTCACTGACATTAGTATGCCTATCATGGATGGTCTTGAACTATTAAAAATTATTTCTTCAAAATATCCGCACATTAAAAAGATTGTCATTAGTGGCTATGACGACTTTAAATATGCTCAGCAGGCACTTAAATACCAAGCTGCTGACTATTTGCTGAAACCTCTCAAGAATGAAGAACTTTTTGAGGCCTTCAACAAAATTAGGATTTCACTGGACGCCCAAAGAAATACTCTAAAGCAGAATATTCTGCAGCTAAGGGATAATTATGCTTATTCTACTGAAGAAATAGCCCATTTAGTTGAAATTTATATCAAAGAGAATTATACTCAGGAAATTAACTTAGACTTAATTTCACAGAGTTTCAAATTTAATTCTTCTTATTTAAGTAAAATTTTTACAAAGAACATCGGGGAGAATCCTTCAAAATATTTGATGTCGCTTAGAATAAACAAAGCAAAGCATCTTCTACAAAATAGCAAAGAACTGTCTATAAAGGATATTGGTGAAATTGTTGGCTATCCAAATCAATTTTACTTCAGCCGTATTTTTAAAAGTGTTATGGGTAAAAGTCCAGGGAGCTATAGGGATGAAATTTTAAGGTAACAATTAGCTTATATACAAAATGGTCATATAATACAGAGGCAGCCCTCTTCAAACTCACACAAATGTGAAGTTATAAGCTTAGGGCTGCCTAATAGGTATTTCTAATTAAGATTTATTGTATTTACTGTGCTATCTTGTTATATAGTCAATATTTACCCAACCGGAATCACCTGTATCATACTTGTAGGCTATAGTATTGTTGCCTGAATTAAGCGTCAGGGATTCAATCTAAATCTCTTCATTTTTACATTTTATGACAGAGGTTGTCTGCATCAATTTCTTTCATTTCAAAATCGGGACCACTCCAACTGACTTTCAACATTCCTCTTTGTCTGAAGCTTGTATAAAGTACCTTTATTGGATAACAACCTGATTTTAGCTCAATTTTCCTTTCAACGGCTCTTATTTCATGCGGTTCGTCATTGTCAACACATAAATTTTCACCTACATACAATACACTGCCGCTGGCACTCTCAAGCCTTAATGTATAAGTGCCGTCAAGCGGAACTTTAATATACCCTGTATAAGAAATTGAATACCCAATAGGTACCTGAGCGGGTTGAATGCTGAATGTATGGGTTATCCCCGTCTTTATGGGTTTTACTGAAGATGTGGATTCAATTAATGCTGCAGATTGAATACCTCCCGCATAATATGTGTAAGCCAATCCAGGTATCAATTCCATGGGGCCTACACAATCGGGTTCAAGCCCTTTTTGCACAATATCATTCACTTCAGCAACTTCTTCAGGTATATCTGAAAGGTATACTCCAAAGTTACTTATCATCGGGTTGTCCCAACTTCTCAGTATATTCAGCCGTATCCTGCCGGTAGTGCAAGGTTCGAAACGCTTTATATTCTTATAACCGATGGTTTTATTATGGACCAATTCCTTCCACGAATCCCCAATCCAGGCATCAAGGCTCCATTCTGCCACTCTTTGCCCTTCCCTAATATATTCTTGCACAAGTATGTTATCAAATCTCCTGTTCTGTCCCAGATCAAATATGATAGAAGCATTGCTATTGTTGATATCCCATGGTCCATCTGTAGTCCAGTATGTCATTTTGTCATTATCCATAATATAATCCACTATATGATCAAGTGTTTCCGAAGTCGCATGAATGGTTGCTCCAAGTGCCAAATTGTTGCTGAAAGTACTATCCATAAACTTCTTCAATTCCATCAAGCGCTGTATCTGATTCTCCGGTATCAACCCATTACTGTCAGGACTTACATTTAGAAGCAATACACCATTATTGCCAATGGAATTATAAAATATTTCAATCAGTTCGGATAAGCTCTTTGCAGTGGA
>DATCID010000033.1:0-5488 GCA_036507975.1 Ruminiclostridium sp. | reverse complement strand
CTAAAAAAATTCTTTAATGCTTGTGAAACCTTACTAAGATCATATATATTTCCTCTTCTCATTCGATTCTGCAGTGCATCTGGTGTTAAATCAACTACTACAACCTCATTGGCACTCTGTACTATATGATCCGGAATTGTTTCGTTAACCTTTATACCTGTTATCTGGAAAACAACATCATTCAGGCTCTCTAAATGTTGAATATTCAAGGTTGTTAGAACATTGATTCCTTTGCACAGTATCTCTTCAACATCCATGTACCTTTTTTTATTTTTAGAGCCTGGTACATTTGTATGAGCAAGCTCATCAATTAACACAGTTCGAGGATTTCTGGCTATAATTTCTTCTGTGTCCATCTCTTCCATCTCTATATTATTATGAATAATTTTCTTTTTAGGAACTATCTCCAATTCACCAATTTGACTATCTGTTTCTGCTCTTGTATGAGATTCCACATACCCTATAACAACATCCTGTCCATATTTTTCGCGCCTTCTGCTTCCCTCATTCAGCATGGAATATGTCTTTCCCACACCAGGAGCATAGCCAATAAATATTTTTAGATTTCCTCTGTCTTGTTTATTACATATTTCTAGAGCCTGATCAGGAGACAATCTCCCCCCCACTTTTTCCATATACCAATTTTCCTCTCAAAATTTCTTACTATTTATATATATTATACTACTAAAAATCAAGGTTTTAAACGCAGAAAATTTTTAGTTATAACTTGAGCATTTTGGGTATATTTATTATTGAAAGATTTTTTAATATTCTATCGAGGTGTTACAATGAAAAATAAATCTATAAACAAAATAGCAATTGTAGGCACAGGTTTTGTAGGTTCTACTACAGCCTACACCCTAATGCTGAGTGGACTAATTTCAGAAATTGTACTTATAGACATAAATGCTAGAAAAGCTGAAGGCGAAGCTATGGATATGAATCATGGAATGCCTTTTGTCCAGCCTGTTAAAATATATAGCGGTGATTACCTTGACTGTGAGGATGCAGATATTGTTGTCATTACTGGTGGTGCAAATCAAAAGCCAGGTGAAACCAGAATGGTTCTTGTAAACAAAAACACAGCAATTTTTAAGGATGTAATTGGAAATATAGTGAAATATAATACTGAATGTATCCTACTAGTTGTAACCAATCCAGTAGATATACTGACATATGTAACCTATAAACTTTCGGGTTTCCCTAAGAATAGAGTTATTGGATCAGGAACAGTTTTGGATTCGGCTCGCCTCAAATATATGATTGGTGAGCATATGGGTATTGACCCACGAAACGTACACGCATACATCATAGGCGAACACGGTGATACTGAAGTCCCAACCTGGAGTCTTGCTTCTATTGCTGGTATATCTATGGACGATTACTGTAAGGATTGCAAAGCGTGCGATAGTACCAGCTTTAAGAATGAAACCTATAATAATGTTAAAAATGCTGCATATCAAATCATTGATCGCAAAGGTGCCACCTACTATGCAGTTGCTTTGGCTGTTAGAAGAATCGTTGAAGCGATAGTACGTAATGAGAACTCCATCCTGACCGTCTCTAGTCTATTGGAAGGAGAATACGGTCTAAATGATATTTGTATAAGTATACCTAGTCAGGTAAATTCAAATGGGATCGTACGAATTATCAACGTTCCTTTGAGCGATGAAGAAACAAGGCTTCTGAATAAGTCAGCAGCTTCTTTGAAGCAGGTTATTAGTGGTCTAGAACTATGATTTTCTATGACCAATTCAAGTAAAAATTATCCGATCCAATATTTTGAACTTATAATAATAAGCCGACGCAAGTCGGCTTTCCACAACTATTCACCATTAACCATTCACTATTCACTAAAAAAGGAAAAGCCTTTTCCTTTTTTACTTTAATATTCTTTTCAAGTTATGGTTATTCCTCAATAATTGCTTTGCCTTTTCTCTATTTTCTTCTAGATGAATATAAGTAAATCTATTAGGTTTAATTGTTGGCGCTATATCAATTGCCCTCTCGAAGTCCTCAGCCTTCAATTGCAAAGTTTCCACATATTCAAAAAATCCTGTCTCACTTAAGAATTTCTCAATTCTCTCAGCTCTGTGCTGCTGAACCATACTCATAAGATATGTAGCAATTCCAACTTGAATGCCGTGTAGCCCCGGTCTTTCAAGTATTTTGTCCAGTGCATGTGAGATAAGATGCTCACTTCCGCTTGCAGGAGCACTGTTACCTGCTATTTCCATAGCAATTCCGCTCATTGTTAAAGAATCAACCATCTCTTTTAGAAAAAACCCCTCAGTCACTTTTGTATAAGGCATCCGCACAATGCTATTCACAGATTTCTTTGATAACATTGCTGCAAAATCATCTACCTTCGATGCATTGTGCTTCTCTTCAAAATACCAATCATATACTGCAGTTATCTTTGAAACTATATCTCCCAAACCTGAATATATAAACTTTAATGGAGCATTTTTTATTACATCTATATCAACTATTATCCCAAACGGCATCGCTGCATGTACTGATGTCCTTCTTCCATTAATGATAAGAGAACACCCTGAGCTGGAAAACCCATCATTAGATGTGGACGTAGGTATGCTTATAAATGGAAGGTTGTTCAAAAATGCTAAATATTTTGTAGCATCTAGCACCTTCCC
Source organism: Ruminiclostridium sp. (assembly GCA_036507975.1). Lineage (GTDB taxonomy): Bacteria > Bacillota > Clostridia > Acetivibrionales > DSM-1351 > Ruminiclostridium. The sequence goes on along the minus strand of DATCID010000033.1, from coordinate 2,834 downwards.
TCCACCCACTCCAATAATGGCATCAGTTTTTGAAGGCATAGAAAACGCCTTTGTCATAAGATTTTCAATCCTAATATCATCAAAGTCATAAGTCTCAAGAAGGGTTAATGAAGTTCTTGAATTTATAGAATCCACTATTTTTTGACCAAATAGCTCTCGAATACCCTCTCCAAAGAGAATTACCACCTTTGAAATGCCTGCTCTCTCAATATACGCGCCTACATTTCCAAGTATATTACTATCCACTTCCAGTATAGTAGGAATTTCAATCCTGTGTGTTACTGTACCCATTTCTAAATCCTCCAGGATCTGCAATTTCGGTCACAAAATGTGATGGAACTAGCCTCTTCTATATGCCATAAGGTGAATAAAGAAGCTATTACAACCAGTCTTGCTGTACCATGTATTCTTCTACTTCATTATATTGGTTAAAAGGTACAAAAGGTATGTTTCCCAACTTCAGAAGTTCTTGTAAATTATTTCTAGCAAAGGCGCAATCGGCAGCTTTTGCAGCAGCCATATCCGGTTCACTATCGCCAGCAAAATATACTTTTGGATATTTTTGCTTTAGTGATAGTATAACCTTTGCCTTGTCCACGCCCCATATGTCTGAGAAGAACTCGTCTTTGGTGTCAGGAAGTATCTGTATTCCTCTATCTTTATATACTCCCTCCATCGAAATGACAGTAACATTTTCTATATTAAAATGTCCGAGCAGTTTCTTGATATAATATGATGTTCCAGCACTCAATATAAAAAAATCTCCCCCACAGCTCTCAACTTTTTTTATAAAGCTCATTGCATATGGGTCTAGAGGTAGCTTAAGTATGTCCTCCAAGATTTCTTCTTCGCTTGCGTCCATTGCACCAAATATCTTATTGAGAAACTCAACATTTATCTTTTTCGTTTTTATCCATTCATAGTAATATCCCCATGCCCAATCCTTTAAGTACTTGTCCATTACGATGTGGTAAAAATCTCTGTCAGTTAGTGTTCCATCGAAATCTGAAACAAAAGCAAATTTCTTCATGTATTCTTTACCAACTATTACCCCTTCTAGGTGGAATTTTATTGTCCCGTGATGCATTGCCATATGGTTTTTTATTTTGTACGGTTCTTTTGTCCTGTGAGGTATTACTCTGTGATGATGTACTATTCTGCGGTACTCTACTATGCGGTGTTCTTCTTTCAGCAGTCTTAACAGTTCCAGGTGATGCCTCCCTCATTGAAAATTTATGATTCTCAACAACAGGAATCCTTTTGGAAATTAATTTTTCTATACCCTTGAGATACTTTTTCTCATCTTCATCGCAAAATGTTATAGAAGCGCCACCAAGGCCTGCTCTGCCAGTACGTCCAATACGGTGTACATACGTCTCAGGTGAATCAGGTAAGTCAAAATTGAAAACGTGAGTTAGCTTTTCAACATCTATTCCTCGCGCAGCAATGTCAGTCGCTACCAAAACTCTTATCTTCTTCTCCTTGAAGCTATTCAAGGCGTGTTGACGTGCTCCCTGTGATTTGTCTCCATGTATTGCCTGTGTCTTGATTCCTGCAAGGACAAGAGCCTTAGCTACCCTGTCAGCCCCATGCTTCGTTCTAGTAAATACAAGTGCAGACTCTATAGTGTTATCCTTTAAGATATTAATTAGAAGAGTTCTTTTATCTTTCTTATCCACAAAATAAACAGATTGTTCTATAATATCCACTGTTGAAGACACTGGCGTTACAGAAACCTTTATTGGGCTTGACAGCAAAGCATTAGCCAGCTTTTCAATCTCACTCGGCATTGTTGCGGAAAATAGAAGTGTTTGTCTTTTGGGAGGCAACAACTTAATTATTTTCTTTACATCCTGTCCAAATCCCATATCAAGCATTCTATCTGCTTCATCAAGAACAAAACACTGTACGTTTTGCAAATCAATATATCTTTGGTTAATGAGATCCAAAAGCCTTCCAGGTGTTGCTATAAGCACATCAACGCCTGCCTGCAGCTTATCTGTTTGTGGTTTTTGTGCCACGCCACCGAAAACAACGCAATTCCTCAAGCTCGTAAATCTTCCGTAAGCTGTAAAACTCTCCATTATTTGTACTGCTAATTCTCTTGTAGGCGTCAAAATTAGTGCTCGTATTGGTCTAACTTTATTTTTTGGTGTAGATTCACCAGATAATATTTGTAGTATTGGCATAGCGAATGCGGCGGTTTTACCCGTTCCTGTTTGGGCACATCCTAACAAATCTCTTCCCTCCAGTATTGGTGGTATTGCCTGTTCCTGAATGGGAGTGGGATTTTCATATCTTTCATATTCTACTGCCTTTAAAATGGACTCTATCAAATTTAGTTCTTTAAATATCATTAATTTCTCCTTAATATAATCACATTAGGCATTTGCGAATGCCCTAAACGCATTGATTTTACTGGGTTTTATTTGTTCATTTATATAAACTTTCTCTCCAGTACTTGGTATAATATAAGTATCAGCCAACATCACACACAAAAACTGGAGGGAAAATCTATGGCTACAAAATACTTTTCTCAGCTTTCATTAGCTGAACATTTTCAAGATTGCAAAAACTTTTTTGAATTTGATGCGCCCACATTCTTTACTCTTTTGAAAGAGTATATTGATTTAACTGATTTCATTCCTAATAGCTTTTATTCTGCCTTCTATAAATCTTTAGGGCGCAACCGCGATTACCCATTGCAGGGGTTTTTAACATCTCTTATCTTGCAGAAGATTTTTTCCATACCATCAGATTCTCTGCTGATTATTTTACTTCATATCTGTAAGGAACTTCGTGAGTTCTGTGGCTTTACAAAAATTCCTGATGCC
>DATCID010000032.1:0-9997 GCA_036507975.1 Ruminiclostridium sp. | reverse complement strand
ATGTGGAAGCACTATTACCTGCAATTGCAGCAGTAGCATTAGTACTACTTTTATCTTCAGTACTACCATAAAAGCTATCAGCTCCTCTGGCCGTTTCGACTTGCGCGACTTCATTTGCTAAGCTGGTTTCGTTTTTCTTTGAGCTCATTTGTGGGAGCAAATTGTATGCTAGTAGTGAAATAACGAGGATGGCCGCAGTTGAAAAACTAGCAATAAACTTTTTATTATAGATAGAAAAACCAAATTTGCTCTTGCTATCTCTTACATTTACTTCCAAAAGCCGTCGGTGGAGAGATGACGAAAAATCTTCTGGGAGCTGAATATCTTGTTCTTCTTGACATAACTCAGCAAAAAATGAGGCTTCGTTAAGCTTTACTGCACATTCACTGCACTCTTCTATATGTTGTAAAAAATCTAATTTACTTTTATCATTTAACATTTCATCTATATATAGCGAAATATACTTATCATTATCTTTACAGAAATTCATTGTTATCCCTCCTTTCAATATTATTTGACGTAATCAGTGAATAAATGTTCCTTGTCTTCACACAATAAATCTCGGAGTTCTGATCTAGCCCTGCTAATTCTTGACTTAACTGTTCCAATAGGAGCTTTTAGTGTCTCAGATATCTCATCGTAGCTTAGTCCCATAATATCCCTAAGAACTATAATTATTCTATTTTTCTCATTCATTTTTGACAGAGCTTCTCTAACCGCTATCCTTTGAGCATTCGTTTCTGCTAATTTTTCAGGTCCAGGCATATCTGAAATCAATCTATCTTTTATTTTAATGTCCTCAAAACTACTTTGTTCTAATGATACAGTCTTCTTTTTTTTATTTTTTCTTAAATAATCAAGACATACATTGGTTGCAATACGATATAACCATGTAGAAATAGAACAGTTACCTTTAAAATCCTTTATGTATTTAAATGCTTTAATAAATGTCTCCTGCGACTGTTCACTTGCGTCTTCGGGATTATTCAACATTCTATAGCAAATATTATAAACCTTTATATAATAGCTGCTAGTGAGTTCCTCAAATGCCTTTACATTTCCCTGTCGCGCTTTTGTCAGGAAACTATTTTCATTCTCTAAGCCCATACTTTTTTTGATCCTACTTTCTTGTAATAGGTCCAAATCTTTGTCTATTTTGACTCAAATAATTATACCATAATATATTTCTTATGTATTGTTAAGGTGTAATTACGAAATAGTAAAATATCAAAAATTGCCTCTACAAAGAAAATGTTAAATTGGAAAGTTACTATAAAGTAACACAACCACCTGAATGTGTTACCTTATAGGCACAGTTCATTAGAGCAATTATATCACATTTTGATATTGCCCATCAATTATGATATAAAGTAAATTTAGTGTCAATACTTTACTTTACACAATTTTTTATTATATTAAAATTTATTTTGTTTTAAATACGCCCGAAGATGGTATAATGTTTTAATAAAAAGCATCATTTTTAAACACTAACTTAGGAGTCACTATGAAATTTAGACAGACTATTACTATTTTTATATCAAAATTAACTATCTTTGCATTACACCTTTTAAGAAGAGGTGGTACTACGTTGCCTGGAAAATTAGCATTTAAGCTGTACCCTGATATACTAAAATCAATTGCCAAAGACTTTGAAATTATTATGGTTACTGGAACAAATGGCAAAACAACAACAACCAGAATTATTGAAGAAATACTCAGAAATAACAACATAGACTACATAACCAACAAGTCAGGTGCCAATCTGTTAAGTGGAATAACCACTATATTTATTCAAGCAGTATCGTTAAGCGGCAAACCAAAGCATAAAGTTGCGCTAATTGAGAGTGATGAGGCTGCTTTTAATCAGGTTACAAAGCATCTGATACCCAAGACCGTTGTTGTTACAAATTTCTTTAGAGACCAGTTGGATAGATATGGAGAACTTTACTCTACTCTTAATGCTGTAAAATCAGGGCTTGAGAGAATTGGTGATAGCACAACTATAGTACTAAATGCAGATGATTCTATGTGTGCTTCATTAGGAAAGAATACTTCAAAGAGAGTTCTTTACTATGGTGTTGCAAAAGATGCATACCAAGAAACTTCAGAAGATATGAATTCTGATGCTATGTTCTGTATATATTGCAAAAATAAATATGAGTACACAAATCATATATACGGACACTTGGGGGACTTTTACTGCTCAAATTGTGGCTACAGAAGACCTGCTGCTGATCTGGAGTGCATTGAAATTCAGGAAGCCAGCAGTAGCTACACTACTATCAAGTGGAAATGTACATCAGCTTTATTGCAAGATGATAAAGAATTGGTAACAAGAATAAATTTACCTGGGCTGTATAATGTTTACAATGCCATGGCAGCAGCAGCTTGTGGTCTTGCTTTAAATTATAGTATTGATACTGTAACCAGCGCACTTCAATCCTTTGAATGTGGCTTTGGCAGAATGGAATCCATAAATGTTCAAGATAAAACCATTAAGCTTATCCTAGTAAAAAACCCAACGGGATTTAATCAAGTCCTTAGCTTTTTAGCACTTTATAATCAAGCTTTGAATATAGCATTTTTAATTAACGATAACTTGGCTGATGGAACTGATATTTCTTGGCTTTGGGATGTTGATTTTGAGCAGCTAAATAATGTTCCAGATAAGATTGATGGATTAATTACGTCAGGCGTAAGAGGTGAAGATATGGCTGTGCGCCTTAAATACAGCGGGGTTGATATAAGAAAAATTAGAATTATCAAAGATTATCAGATGCTAATAGATGAGGGTTTGAAAAAAACACCTACCGGTGGCTGCTTCTATATTTTGCCAACTTATACTGCAATGCTTGATATTAGAGGAATTCTAAAGAAAAAGTTTAATTTAAAGGAGTTTTGGAAATAGCTATGTTTGATTTAAATATTTGTCATTTATACCCTGATCTTCTAAATACTTATGGAGACAGAGGAAATATGTTAGCTCTACAAATGCGTGCACAGTGGCACGGCATAAATGCCAATATAACAAATGTAACAATTGGCGACAAATTTGACTCATCTGATTTTGACATTGTTTTTTTAGGTGGGGGTCAAGATTACGAGCAAGAAATAATACAACAAGACCTATTATACCAAAAAGGTGCTGAGATAAAGAATGCAATTTCAGGCATGAAGGTTTTCCTATGCATTTGTGGCGGCTACCAGTTGATGGGTAAATACTATAAAACATGGGATGGCAAAGAAATTGAATTTCTTGGCGCTCTTGATTTATGGACCGTTGGCGGCATCGATCGAATGATTGGGAATATCGTTTTTGAAAGTGATGTCATCAATGACAGCGGAAATCCAATTAAGATTGTTGGGTTTGAAAATCACTCCGGCAGGACCTACTTAGGCGACGATATTCGCCCTTTAGGGAAAGTTTTATCTGGCAACGGTAACAATGGAACAGATGGTTTTGAAGGAGCTGTATACAATAATGTTTACTGCTCTTATTCTCATGGGAGTCTTCTTCCAAAGAATCCTTTACTTACTGATCACCTTTTATCACTTGCCCTCAGACAAAAGTTTGAGGACTTTGAAGGTCTCGGAAAACTCGATGATACTTTTGAAAATGCTGCTAGAACCACTGTTATTCACAGAATATTGAAATAACAAAATAACAGTTGACTTTATTAAAAGTAACATGTTACTATATTTAATAATATTAGTATTGAACAACGTTTGCACATCTTACGATGTTATGTCGCACGCGGCGACTATATAAACGGTTACTCACAGTTTATATGCAAACTAGTATAAGAAAAAAATGTGATGAATGGGAAAAGTAGATTATATGAATCTTCACAGCGAGCAATGAGATGGTGGAAGCATTGCAAGATAGTGTACTTGAAGTTCTCCCATGAACAGTTGACTGAACCTAATTTGTAGGTCATACCGGGTCTTTCCCGTTACAGAAGGAGTGTATTTGAATATTTATTAATTTTCTTGTACATGTTAAAGTAGGTTTTTACCAATTTGGGTGGTATCGCGTGGATTATAAGTCCTCGTCCCTAGTTTCTAGGGATGAGGACTTTTTTACTTTTCAAAAACATAAGTGCATCTAATTCTTTTACTTGTACCTAATACTTGGTGCAAACTAAGATTTCTTTACACTTGGAAAAGTATAAGTGCAACTAGGCTTCTGCCTTCGCTAGGGCTCGGCACAAGCCAAGTTTTCTTTATATTATTTTTAGAAAACTATTAATAAATTTAGGAGGTTATGAATTATGATTATTGTAATGAAACAGAATGCGACAATGCAAGAAATTGAAAACGTTGAAAACAGGTTGCTTGAGCTTGGTTTTAAAACACATCCAATACATGGAGAAATCAAAACAGTAATAGGTGCAATTGGTGATAAAAGACTGTTAAACATACACGCAGTCTCACAAATGTCAGGCGTTGAAACGCTGGTTCCGATAATGAAGCCATATAAGCTGGCAAGCAATGAATTACATCAAACACCTACTATAATTGATGTTGGAGGCGTAAAAATTGGTGGTAACGAAATTATTGTCATGGCCGGTCCCTGTGCCATTGAAAACGAAAAAGACTTTGTTGCAACAGCAATTAGTGTCAAAAACAGTGGAGCCAAAATACTTCGGGGCGGAGCATTTAAGCCAAGAAGTTCCCCCTATGCATTTCAAGGGCTTGAAGAAGATGGTCTGAAAATAATGGTAGCTGGACGAGAAGCTACAGGGCTTAAATTGGTTACAGAAATAGTTGATACAAGAGATGTTGAACTTGTAAATAATTATACAGATATTTTTCAAATAGGCGCAAGAAACATGCAAAATTTCAGGCTTCTAAGCGAAGTAGGTATGACCAAAAAACCAGTTCTTTTAAAGAGAGGCTTATCTGCAACTATTGAAGAATGGTTAATGGCAGCCGAGTATATAATTGCTGAGGGAAACCAAAATGTAATCCTTTGTGAAAGAGGTATACGTACCTTTGAGACTGCGACAAGAAATACACTGGATTTAAGCTCTATTCCTGTAATAAAGGAAGTTTCTCATCTTCCGATAGTAGTGGATCCAAGTCATGCAACAGGGAATTGGAAGTACGTTCCTGCCCTTGCAAAAGGTGCTATAGCCACAGGTGCTGATGGACTAATAATTGAAGTCCATCCAAATCCACCATGTGCCCTATGTGATGGTCCCCAATCGCTCCGACCAGAGAAATTCAATACATTAATGGACGAATTGAGGCTTGTTGCACAGTCTGTTCAAAGAACTATCTAAGTAAACAAAAAGCACCTTGCTTCACATCACACTGTGAAGTAAGGTGCTCATTTTCCAGCTCCTAAATATTACCAAAACCATTCTGTATTTATTAAGATATCATTATTAGCGTTTTTCGTAAAGATTTTTATACATTTTATTATACTTCTCAATCTTGTCTATATAATTCTTTGTTTCTTCGAATGGAATTCTATCTAGAGTTTTACCATCGCTGCTAATATTTGTATCCTTTAGCCATTTTGAAACATTTCCACCACCTGCATTGTAAGCTGCCAACGCTAATTCCGTATTCTGATTATATTGAGCTAACAATCTTGCAATATACCAACATCCAATTCTAATATTAGTTTGAGGTTCTAGCAGCATGCTGCTTTCAAAATCTTCAATTTTAATCTTTTCTGCTGCCCACTCTCCTGTGCTGTCTAATATCTGCATCAAACCCTTAGCATCCCTTGGAGATATCGCCTGAGGGTCAAATCCACTCTCTGCTTTAATAATAGAATATACCAGTGTTTTGTCCAAGCCGTACTCATCGGAGTATTTTCCCACGTATTCTGAAAACGTGATTGGATACATATGTTTTAGGACATACTCAGTTGAATTCACAGCAAATAAAACTAACAATATTAAAAATAAAAACATTATTAGAAATTTAAAATTACCCTTAGTCTTTTTTTTCAAAAAATCACCCTAACAGCCTAGTAAACTGACGTTTCACTTCCTCTTTTAAATGAAAAATGTCCTTGTCATTATAGATAACAGTATTCGCAATTTTAATATACTCTTCATCCTGAATCTGTGATTGAACTCTAGAAATGGCTTCCTCACACGTCATTCCATTTCTCTTCATAACCCTCTCAATGCGTAATTCAATTGATGCAGATACTGTCCATATCTGGTCACACAAATCCAAGAAACCACTCTTAATGGGTATTGGCGCATCTATAACAATAATTCTAGTCTTTTTCGAAAGCTGTTCCTTCACATTATCTTTTATTCTTTTGGAAACATATTTATGCACAATGCTATTTAAAATTTGAAGCTTCTTTTTATCCTCAAAAACCACTTCTGCTAGCATCTTACGCTTTAGCTGTCCACAATCATCAAGTATATCCTTGCTAAACTCCACTGTCAACTCCTCAAGTGCCATTTCACCTGGCATGACAACTTCTCTGCTAATAACATCTGCATCAATAATCACGGCTCCTAGCTCTTCAAGAATGTGGCTAACAGTACTCTTCCCACTCCCTATTCCGCCAGTAATACCCAACACTAATGAATCCTTATTTTGTCTCATACCAGGTTTCCCCACACTTAACTTCTACAGTGATTGGAACTTTAAGCGATACTGCATTCTCCATACTTTCCTTTAGCAACTTCGAAACCTCTTCTATCTCTGTTCTTTCAGTTTCTAATATAAGTTCATCATGTACCTGTAATATCAATCTTGATTTTAATTTTCTCTTCTTCAATTCGGAATAAACCCTTACCATTGATATTTTTATAATATCCGCTGCACTGCCTTGTATTGGAGTATTCATAGCAATACGCTCCCCAAAAGAACGCATATTGAAATTGCTTGACTTCAGTTCAGGGAGATATCTCCGTCTATTGAAAAGAGTAGTAACAAAACCATTTTCTTTACCCCTGTCGACAGTTTCACGCATGTAGTCTCTCACCTTTGAGTACTTGGCTAAATATTCATCTATATACTTCTTGGCTTCCTTCTTGGTCACTCCAATGTCTTTTGAAAGACTAAAGTCACCTATACCATAAACTATACCAAAGTTTACAGCCTTTGCCCTTGACCTCATAATTGAAGTAACCTCTTCAGGTGGAATTCCAAATACCTTCGAGGCAGTTGTTGTATGAATATCCTCATTGTTATTAAAAGCAGCTATCATATTCTTGTCATCTGAAATATGTGCTAAAACCCTTAACTCTATCTGCGAATAGTCGGCATCAAGAAGAACGTAGTTTTCATCTGAAGGAATAAAAACCCTACGTATTTTTCTTCCCATCTCTAATTTAATTGGCATGTTTTGAAGATTGGGTTCTGTACTGCTAATTCTTCCTGTTGCAGTAACCGTCTGGTTAAAGCTAGAGTGTATTTTGCAGGTGTCCTTATCCAAAATAGCCAACAAACCATCTGCATAGGTTGTTTTCAACTTCATTAATTGTCTGTATTCAAGTATTCTTTCTACAATTTCATGCTTATCAGAAAGTTGTTCCAATACTTCTGCATCAGTTGAATAGCCAGTTTTTGTCTTTTTCATTGTAGGTAATCCTAGCTTTTCAAATAAAACAACACCTAACTGCTTAGGCGAATTGATATTAAAGTTCTCACCAGCAAGCATGTATATCTCATTTTCTAAAATAATCAGTCTTGCATCTAGTTCTTTCGAATATGACTTTAAGCCATTCACATCAACTTTAAACCCCCAAAGCTCCATATCAGCAAGCACTTCAACAAGTGGTAGCTCAATCTCATAAAACAGCTCGTCCTGCTCATTTTCCTTAATAATCGGTGCAAATTTCTCGGTCAGATCAAAAATAGCCTTAGTACATGTTGCACAAATTGCAGAAGTATCAATATCTAGCCCTTGTTCCAGTTTCTTGCCATGCTTATCATATAAAACAGCGGCAGGGGTAATGCATTTCTTCAAGTTATCCTCTGCAAGCTCAGAAATCGTATAACTGGTTCTAGTAGGTTCTAATATATATGCACCTATCATAGTGTCAAAAGTAACACCATTAATCTGTATGCATTGGGATTTCAAATATTTTATGAACCTCTTTAAGTCATGACCATATTTATTTATTTCTTTGTCTTCAAAAATTTCTCTCAGGGCTTTAACAACCATATCATTGGAAAACTCCTTTGAGAAAAGCATAACTGCAGGGTCATAATTAGCTTCACATGCGTATATGCATAAGTCATCAATAAAGCTCTCTGAAGGGTCAATGTGATAATAAATAGTCATCTTCTTGCTGGCTTTGATTGCCATAATATATGATTCCAACTCACTTACAGAATGAATATCAATATGAGCTGTATTCATAGTATCTGATACTTGTATAAAAGGCATGTCACCCAAGCCAAACTTTTCAATCAATGATTTAAACTCTAATTTCTTGAAAATGTCATAAAGCTTTTCCTTATCAAAATCAATTCTTAAATACTGGTCTAAATTTGAAATATCCAGCATTCTTCTCTCAATTGTGGCAAGTCTTTTACTTAAGAAAGCTAAATCCTTATCTGCCTCAAGCTTCTCACGAACACCCTTTTTCTCCACCTTATCAATATTTTCATATATTTCTTCTAAAGTATTAAACTTCTTAATTAAATCAAGTGCAGTCTTTTCGCCTATTCCACGCACTCCTGGAATATTATCTGAAACATCTCCCATCAGTCCCTTTACATCGATAAGCCTATCGGGAGTTACTCCATATTTTTCAAAAACCTTTTGAAAGTCATACTCCTCGGTCTCAGTTTTGTTTCCTCTAGTCACCGGCAATTTAATTCTAGTGCTATTTGACGCCAACTGCAAAGAATCTCTATCTCCAGTTAACAAGACAGCTTCTATTCCATTTTCTTCTGCACACAAAGAAACAGACCCCAAGATATCATCTGCTTCAAAGCCTGGGACCTCAACTCTTTTAATATTCATTGCATCAAGCACTTGCTTAATAAGTGGAATTTGAACAGCTAATTCTTCCGGCATTCCTTTTCTTTGGGCTTTGTATTTATCATATTCCTTGTGTCTAAATGTTGGTTCTTTCAAATCGAAAGCAATACAAATATATTTTGGTTCTTCCTCTGATAAATATTTGTATAGAATATTTATAAATCCAAATACAGCATTAGTGTGCACACCTTCAGATGTTGTGAGCATTGTAGCTTTACTTAATCCGTAAAAAGCCCTGTTTAAAATACTATTACCATCAACAACCAATATTTTTTCCAAGTTTATTAAATGCCTCCCTGCCATTACCTATCTACAAAAAAAATCCGTGCTGTAACCATTTCTTTTCCAGCAATTATTTTATTCATTTCTTCAGTAAGCTTTGTTTTTTCAGCCTCAAAAATAGATGCATCTTCACTCTTTATGAGAGCCATTTCGATCTCTTTATAAATGTATTTTTTCTGATTATTTAATTCATTGTATATATTTGTAATATCAGTTTTAATAATATCAGTTCTTGTGCTCAGTTTTAACTCATATTTTGTTGCGCTGCTCTCCAAAGTACTATATATACTTAATGGTAAATAATAGTCAATGTATTTAAGTGGTTCAACTGGAGCCTCAACTGTGATTACAACTGTATTTTCAACGATACTATTAATTGTAACAGATTTTAGCTCGATTGCACCTACATCATTCATAATTTTTCTTAAATCATCTATTTCTATACCTTCCGGTGATACTTTCAAATTTAATTCTACATAATTCATAAAATACTGCTGATTATTGAAGTCTGCTTGATTTTCTGATTTTGAATAAAACATAGCAGTTTCATCTTTTAGTAGTTTTCTCTTTGAAGACTCATTTTTATTTGAGCTAGATGCTGATTTGTCTTGCTTTAATGTATCTGTAGAGGGCTTAGCTGTTTTATTACTTACAAATGGCAATGCTTCACTAAATTTCTCTGTGATTTGAGCATCTTCAGCGGTAACAATACTATCAGATTGTGCACTAGCTGCATTATAT
>DATCID010000031.1:0-15691 GCA_036507975.1 Ruminiclostridium sp. | reverse complement strand
TGTAACTAAAGGGATAGAGACGAAGTCAGTTCTGGAGCCAAGTACTATTATAGCCATGATTGTTTATGCACTTATTGTATATGGAGTAGTAAGGCTAATAAAAATTTCGGAAACCTCTAAGAACAAAGAAATACGATGAGTCTAAGACCAGGAAAGTATATAGATATTTTCCTGGTCTTACTTTATATAATTGCGTAACTGTATGAAATTAACATTTTATGAACCCCCCTCAATCAAGGGGGTCACACTTTTACGCAAAATCAATATTAACGCGCATTAGTATCACCATTCTATCAAAACGCACGTTGAGATGTGCGTACTACTATATAGTAAGGAGTATTACGATAGGGAGATTAAGGGGAAGGTTAGGGCGGAAGTGGTTACTGAAGTTTAGAATGGAATTAAATATTTAGGTATAATAAAGGGCATTCAATCTTGTGGTTGAGTGCTTTTTATTATGGTTAAATATTAAGAAGCACATTGTTTTAAAATCAAAATATAAATGATATAATTATTACAGTTTAGAAAAAATAGTAAAGGGGAAATAATATCTTGGTAAATTATAAATTAAAAGAATATATTTTAAAAACCGTTGATAGTCAAATGAGGGACAACGATCCTAAATGTACAAATGAAGTTTTTGAAAAATTAATAAGTAGTGGTTGTACAGAAAACAAGGCGAAGGAAATGATTGCAGCAGTTTTAACTGAAGAAATATATGATGTTATGAAAAGTCAGCAGCCATATAATGAAGAACGGTATAGTAATAAATTATCTAAGTTACTAGATTGCATTGGCGAAGAAAGTGAAGAAGGATTAGAAAAAAAACTTGATGATGAAATCATTCAAACTACTATAAGGAATGAAAATAAGATAGGCAGAAATGGGCTATGTCCTTGTGGTAGTGGTAAGAAATATAAAAAATGCTGTGGGAAGGGATGATAAGGTGGTTAAATTGCAAGTAATTAAAAGTGAATATGGAAATATATTAGAATGTTTTGAATTTGATTATTTAGGGGGGCATGATGAACTTGATACAGTATTAATAAATGGTTCAATTAAGATTTTTCAAAAAGGTATGCATATTTCTACTACATTGAGCGGTTGTTTTGCTTTTGTAGAATGGGAACGGATTTCTGATTTAAGAATCTCCAAGGAGAAGCCAGAAAAGATTGAAATTATTTATGATAATGGTTGACCCATACCCCCTAATACAAGAAAACAGCGTTGAAGGTATAGGAAATAATGTTTCCCTTGTATTTGAAAATATGGATTTTACAAGTGAGGGTACAGGGAAGATTGTTGTTTATGGTAGATCACCTATTGATAAAAATACCATTCATGTGCGATTTGATAATTCTGATGATGAAAGCAATCAAATTATGGAATTTACGAAGTCCGATGATTATCAAGAGAGAGTATTTGAATTCAAAAAAATAGCAGGAAACCAAAAAGTAACTTTTATATTTCTACCAGGGTGTAATTTTGATTTTGGATGGTTCCGCTTTGAACGATAGCCAGTAAGGTATCTAAAAGTTTGAAGGTGGAGTTACAGATGAAGAAGCAGGAGGAGTTATAATATTTACGTCGAATCTATTCAATATAAAATAAACAAATCATGATTGAGGACGACTGTGTATGAAATGACTTAATTTGTATATGGGGGGATGTATTTTAATGTTAAAAGTTTTATTAGTAGATGATGAACCTTCTGTAATACAACTTTTGGAAAATTTGATTGACTGGAAATCCTGGGGGTATACTATATGCGGTACAGCATCAAATGGTGAAGAGGCGCTTGAAATTCTAAAACAAAGCAATCCCCATTTGGCTATTGTAGATATAAACATGCCAAGACTTAACGGGCTACAGCTTTTACATCAGGCTTCTGAAATATTGTATTTGAGGACAAAATTTATTATTTTGAGTGCCTATAATGATTTTGAGTATGCTAAAACTGCTATGCGTTACGGTGTGTGCGATTATATATTGAAGCCTATAGATGATGAAGAGATGATTCCCACTTTAAAAAGAGTGAGGAAGCAAATAGACAATGACATTGGTACTCTGGAATCAGAAGTCAATAAACTGAAATTTGCCGCAAGTAACTATATTAATAAAATCATAAAATACGAAAACAGTGAAGAACTTTTAGAAAGATGCAAACGTATACTTAACTTGAATGATAATAATTCATTTAGATGTGCATTGGTGGAGATCAACCAGTTTGAAAAATGGATGAATGATCTTGAAAACATGGAAATTCAAAAGAAAAGGCTATCTGTGAGAAAAGTAATTGAAGACGCAGTAGGAAACGCGCATGTGCTCAATATATTCGATGATGATATTCACAGATTTGGAATAATCATCACACAGGATATGGGTATGCAGGAAGAACGGTACCTTGAGAATTTAAAAATGGCAGTATGGCAAAACTGTCAGTGCTACGTTTCTGTGTCCTTGAGTGAAGCAGCAAATGGAATAGACAATATCGGAAAACTATACAGGCAGGCACTCTTGGCACTTCAATACAGGCTTTTTCAGATGGATGGAGGTGTACTTTATTATGAGCGGGTTAAGAATACTCCATTGAATTACAATTTTTATGAATCCAATCCTGAAGGGTTGTTAGAAGATATAAAGAGTAATAACATTTCAGGAATAAATGATAAGGTAAACAAGGTTTTTAGTGAATTCTATAAAAAAAAGTGTGCTCCTGAGATTATTGAGAGTTATATAAAAAATATTGAATTTGAGATGGTAAAACATATACAAGAGCATAATGGAAACGTGGATGAACTTATCACCAGATTGGAAAGTATAAGTACAAGCATCGAGAAAACACCTGTTGATTCCTTAAGAGATGATTTTTGCAAATTATCCTTAGATATATCAGATTATTATAAGAGTATTAGCAGCAGGAGTTCGAAAGATATCATTGTGGAAATAAAAGATTTTGTACATCAAAATTATCAGAAGGATTTAAAACTTCATCAGATAGCCAAAACTTATTTTGTTAATCCTGTATATATTGGGCAGGTTTTCACTAAAACTGTTGGCATGCATTTTAATGAGTATCTGCACAGTGTCCGTATAGCGGAAGCTATAAAGCTGATTAGGAGGACCGATATAAAAATCTCTGGGATTGCTTCAATGGTAGGATATAGTGACTCCGAGTATTTTGCAATTAAGTTTAAAGTAATTACAGGTTATCTACCATCCGACTATAGAAAAAACAGTATGATGCAAATTCATTAATAAGAAAACGTGAAAGGGTGATTGCTTTGCATATGAAAAAAGGATTCTTCAATTTTATTAATGATATTCATTTAAATTCTAAGTTCTTGATGATATATATTTTTTGTGTACTTGTGCCTATACTGACAGTTAATTTCATTTTCTGGAACAGGATATCAAATGACATGAAGGAAAGGGAAACGGAAAATTATAATATATCCATTAGGAGAGTGGAAACTGATATTTCTACCATATTGGAAGGTAGTGTTGATGTAAGCCATTCTGTATCAACTGATAAAGATTTGTATGAGACAATGGAGAAGTCTTTTAACGGTGCAAAGGAATATTATGAAGTTTATTATGATTTCCTGAGGGATCGGATAAACAAGTATTTGCCTGTCTATAATAATATTTCCCAGATAACTTTGTATACTTCCAATGATACCATAGTTAGTGGTGGGAATTATTATTCTGTTAATCAGCAGATTAGGGATACTTCTTGGTACAACGTCCTCAAGCCAGATAATAAAGTCGTTTTATACTCATATCGGGATAGAATCGATGATGGCAGCGGTAACTATGTTCAATATTTAAGTATTTTGCGGCGCTTAAATGATTTTGCGGACAACGATGACAAGTATGAAGATATTCTCAAAATAGATATTAGTATGAATAAATTATACAATATATTTGATAGGGAAAGAGATTATTTGGATTTGTTTTTAGTGGACTCCCAGGGCCGCATCGTTTGCTCCACTGACCGTAAGTATGAAGAGGGTTTATCAAAAGTCTACACTAATTTCAATAATATTTACGGTAGCGAAAAGAACATCAACTTTGTTAAATCGAAATTGGGCACTGCTGGATATTTAAATGGGTGGAATTTAATCGGCATACCAAACCGCAGCCATATTTTTAATGAATCACACCGGTCAAATATTTTTATTGCTTGCATTACATTTATTGTCTTATTGATGTCTACATTCCTTATTTTAATTATTGTAAGATCCTATAACTATAGGCTGAAAAAACTATCAAAACACATGATGGGAGTGAAAAACGAGAATTTTGAATTGATTCAAATAGCGGAAGGCAAGGATGAGATAGGAGAACTAATACTCAGCTTTAATATGATGACATCTAAAATAAATACATTGGTAAATGATGTCTATAAGCTTCAGCTTAAGAAAAAGGATCTTGAAATTCAGAGGGTTCAGGCGGAATTGAAATTTCTTCAAAGCCAGGTGGATCCCCACTTTCTTTTTAATACTCTAAATGCTGTAATGGCTATTTGCGTTAAAAACAACTATACAGACCTGACAGATATTATAAAGTACCTTTCAAAGATTTTCAGAAGGCTCATAAGCTGGAAGGATGATCTGGTTACGGTAGGGGAGGAAATTTCCTTTACTGAGATGTACCTTAAGATAGAGAAATTCCGTTTCTTAGAGAAGTTTGATTATCAAATTGAGGTAGACGAAAAAACCCTTGATTTTAAGGTACCCAAGATGAGCATACAGACTCTTGTGGAGAATGCATGCAAGCACGGAATTCAGAATAGTGTTGGAGTAGGAGTTGTGAAAATAAAAGTAAGCCAAAAGGAAGAGTTCCTATGTATTGATGTTGAAGATAATGGACTGGGCATTGAGGATAATAAACTCAAGGAAATCATTGAAGCTATGCAATCAGAAGATGATTTTTATGAAAATGTGGGTATCAGAAATGTATATAAACGCCTGCTCTTATACTATGGAGATGAAGTTGAATTTGATATAAAAAGCGAGATTAATAAAGGAACCATAGTACATTATGGAATCAATAAGAATGTGATAAATATTAATAAATACCCTAAGGGAAAAATCGATTAAGGAATGCATGAATCCATACTACAGATATACTAAGGGGGAGCTTTAATGTATAAAGTATTGTTGGTGGATGACGAACCAATGGCTTTGGAACTTTTGAAGTATGTAATGGATTGGGATAAGTTTGGATTTTCAGTTTGTGGAACATGCTGGAATGGTAAGGAAGCTGTTGACGCTATTGATAAATATGAACCCGACATTATAATAACGGATATTAAGATGCCGGTTATGGATGGATTAGATTTGATTCGATACGCCAGGGAACATGGGAAAGGAAACATTAAATTTATCGTTGTAAGCGGGTATGGAGAATTTGAATATGCGAGAAAAGCCATGAAGTATGACGTAAGATTCTATCTTCAAAAACCTATTTTGAGAGAAGAGATATATGAAATAATTATAGAAGTTAAAAAACAGTTGGATGAAATGTGTAGGTATAAGGAAAGTTCAAGAATGGATCAGAAAGCGTTATTAGATGGAGTTTTGGATAATATCCTTTGGGGGAGTGATAGTAAGAAAGCCTTAGAATATCTTAAATCCTTTTGGGATGAAGATATGCTCAAGATGGGCTGGAATTGTATTGTTATTGAACTTGAACTTGAATTAGCAGATAAGTTAGATATTTATGACGGATTTAAAGATACAAGGCTTAAGGTAAGAGAAACTATTGATAAAGCTGTGAAAGCTAATTTTGGTATTTTTGCGCTTGAGCAGAGTTCAAATACATTCATTGTCTTGGTAAGTTTAAAGAATGAGAAGCCTAGTGGGAGTATAATTAATATTTTGGCTGACGGTATATATCAAAGTCTTTGCACAGCTATTTCATCTGGATTTACCATTGGTGTTGGTGAAAAGGTAGAGGGGATAAATTCTGTAAAACATTCCTACACTACAGCTGTAGCGTCACTGGGTCACAGATTTTACAGGAGCCTAAACTGTTTGATTTTATATAATGATATCAAGGAAGAGACATTCAATTTTGAGTTCAATGAACTTTTTATGTCAAACAAAGTTTTTGAGGCTGTTGAGGACATTAACAGTAATAAAATAAAAGATATTATTGATACAACCTTCGAATATTTCAAAATCCACAGGATTCATCAGGACATAGTGATAATGTTTACTTCAAATATGATATGTAAGATAAACAATTTAATATATGAAGCTGACCATAAGGCAAATGAATTTTTAGAAAACCATACAATACGTGAACTTAAAGACCATGAAAGAACAATGGAGGAATTAAAGAAGTTTTTTGAAGGCTTATGCATAGGTTATTGTGAGTATTTAAAAAAAATACGTTGCAAGAACTCTGTGAGCAATATTGAAAAAATAGAAGTATTTATTAAAGAAAATTATAAAAGAAATATTACAATACGTGAATTGTCGGAGAAAGTTTATATGCACCCTACTTATCTAGGACAGCTTTTTATTAGAAAATTCGGAATGGGTTTTAATGAATACATGCATAAGATGCGGATAGAGGAAGCTAAAAGGCTTATTAATATGACCAATTTGAAGAATCATGAAATTGCTGAAGGGGTGGGTTACAGCAATTATAATAGTTTCCTCCAACAATTTCATAAATATATAGGAATGAAACCCTCAGAATACAGGAATAGTGAACTATTAAAAAATAACTTAAAAATGGGGGGGGTACATCTTTAATTTATTGAATTGTTATGACTTCGTTTACAATTTATAATAGACATACAAGATATAAATGATCTTGCAATTATATAAAAGTAAAAGGGGGACAAAAAATATGAAAAGGAAAAAAATACTTATTTGGTGTATGGTAGCTATGCTCGTATTAACCACAATGCCATTGACTGGATGCAAGAAAAGCACCAGTGATTCAAAAGTTAGTGGTAGCGCCACTGTAAGCACCAAAGATCCAATTACTATTTCTATTTTTGTTGGTGATTCTGCAACAATTGCTCCTACTCCCGATAACAAGATCTTCAAGAAGATCAAGGACGAGCTGGGTATAAAATTCAATATCGAAATCCTGGTAGGTGATATTAATCAGAAACTAGGTGTTATGATTGCAGGTGGTGATTTGCCGGATGTGGTATCTTATAATGCCAAATTCCAGGATGCGGGTGACCTTATACCTCTCGAGAGTAAGATACAAAAAAGTGCACCGGATATTTACAAGCATCTTGTATCTGGAAATGCATGGGGGATGATGAAGGACTCAATTGATGGACATACTTATTACATGCCAAACTATGGTATTTCTGCTACAGAAACTACTGGTACATATTATAGTGGACCAGCCTTCTGGATACAGAAGGATGTGCTTAAAGAGGCTAGTTATCCAAAAGTAACTACGCTGGATCAATATTTCACCCTCATACAAGATTACGTTAAAAAACATCCAACGATTGATGGAAAACCAACCATCGGTTTTGAAACTTTAGCAACAAACGGACAATCCTTCGTGCTAGAAAATGCTCCTGCACAACTTTCAGGTCATCCCAATGATGGTATGGTCAATGTAGATAAAGGCGTTGCATCACTTTTCGCAGATAAGGACATATCTAAGACATATTTTAAAAAGTTAAATGATATGTACAATATAGGCATAGTTGACAGAGAAGCTATCACTCAAACTAAGGACCAGTATCTACAAAAGGTATCAAGCGGACGTGTAGTAGGTATGTACGATCAGCATTGGGACTTTGGAAGTGGAGAAGCCTCTCTCTTAAAGGATAACAAATATGGTCAGCAGTATGCTCCACTTGCTCTTACTTATGATGGAAGTACACCTCACTATAAAGACCGCCCGATTCCAAATCTTCTAAACGGTTATTCAATCACTAAGAATTGTAAGGATCCTGATAGAGTACTTACAGCGCTTAATCTGTTAATGACTGAAAAATGGCAGAAGATTCTTAACTGGGGTATAGAAGGACAGGATTATTCTATAGATTCTGCAAGCAAACAGCCAGTTTGGACAGAGCAGCAGAAGAACAATCAAAATGATAATGCTTGGAAGGCTAAAAACAGAGCAGATGCTATCTTTGGTACTTTGCCTAAGATAGAAGGTAAATATAGCGATGGAAATGCAACATCATTAGGGGATAATTCAGTACAATATGCCAAGGGCTTAAGTGACTATGATAAAGAGTTCCTTAAGGCATATAACGTAAACAGCCAATATGAAATGATGGGAGTAGCACCTAAAAATGAGATATACTACCCATGCTGGAACATTAATATTCCATCTAATTCACCAGCTTCTTTGGCAAATACTGCAATAAATAATTCACAACTTAAGTGGCTTCCAAGGCTTATAGTTTCAAAAGCTGCTGATTTTGATAAACAATGGAGTTCTTATCAAGAAGAAATAAGTAAAGGCAATCCAAAAGCTTTTCTTGATGCAGTTAATGAGGGCATACAGTATAGGATTAAGAATTGGACTGTGACTAAGTAATATGAATTAAAGTAATTGACAGGATAATGGATATATTCCTTAGATATATTTCATTATTCTGTCATTAAGCAATAAGTGTCTTTATTTATGTTTTGGAGGGGAATATGGCTGAAATACGAGAAAACATCAAGCAAAGTGTTAAATTCTTAAAAGTTAAAAAAAATGAAAAAATAACTTGGAAGATGATTAGAAATCAAAGAGAACTTATGTTTATGTCTGTGCCTTTCTTGGCATATATAATATTATTTGCTTATGCACCTATTTGGGGATGGCTTATGGCTTTTCAGAATTATAGACCAGGGTTAAGCTTTTTTAAACAACAGTGGGTTGGACTTACTCAGTTTAAAAATCTTTTCTCCTATATGGGATTTGTTCAAGTAATTAGAAATACAGTGGCAATGAGCTTAATAAACCTTGTACTTGGTATGCTCTGCCCTGTAATTTTGGCATTGCTGCTTAATGAAATAAATAATATGTTCTTTAAGCGTACAGTGCAGACTATATCTTATCTACCACACTTCTTATCATGGATTATTGCTACAGGAATAATTGCAAATGTTCTTTCTACAGACCCTGCAATTGGAATTATAAATAATATACTCATGAATCTTCACATTGTAAGTCAACCAATTTTATTTTTAGGTATACCCAAAATATTCTGGGGAATTGTTGGGGTATCCACAGTTTGGAAAGAGGTCGGGTGGGGTACTATAATTTATCTGGCCGCTATATCTTCGATAGATCCTGCTTTGTATGAAGCAGCTGAAATAGATGGTGCTGCTCGGTTCCAGAAAATGCTTAACATAACACTTCCAGGTATAAAAGCTACTATTATTGTACTGCTTATTATGAATGTGGGACATATTCTAGATGCCGGGTTTGAAATACAGTATTTCTTGGGGAATGGGTTGGTCTCGGATTACTCTAAGACCATTGATATATTTGTTCTAGACTATGGTATTAATCAATTCAATTATTCCCTTGCCACTGCAGCTGGTATTTTCAAAAGTGCTGTAAGTATTACAATGCTTCTTTTCGCCAACTTTATCGCTGGTAAAGTTAGCGATGAAAGACTTATTTAGGAGAGAATATATTATGAAGTATAAAGCTACAAAATTAGGAGACAAAGTTTTTAATGCATTTAATGCAATATTCATGATAATGATTGTTGTTGTTACTTTATATCCTTTTCTAAATACTTTAGCAATATCTTTTAATAATGCCTCAGATACCATGAAAGGAGGCATATATATTTGGCCCAGGGAATGGACACTGTTTAATTTTCGCTCGATTTTCGCCACAGGTTTTTTATATCATGCGTTTTTTATATCTGTGTCAAGGACGGTTATATCAACAATACTTAATTTGTTCTTTACTACCATGCTTGCTTATGCATTAAGCAGAAAAGAGTATTTCCTCCGGAAGTTCATTACAGTTGTGTTTGTATTGACTATGTATTTTAATGCTGGCCTGATACCTTCATATTTCCTCATTAAAGATCTTGGTCTTATGAATCACTTTCTAGTATATATTTTGCCATCTATGATAGGTGCGTTTAACCTTATTGTTATAAGAACTTATATAAAATCACTTCCTGATAGTATGATAGAAGCTGCAAAAATCGATGGCGCAGGAGAATTTAGTATATTTATCCGGGTAGTATTTCCTCTTTGTAAACCTGTTTTGGCAGTTGTGGGACTCTTTGTAGCAGTAGGTGCATGGAATACCTGGTTCGATACATTTCTGTATGCTTCGTCAAGGCAAAACTTGAGTACCCTTCAATATGAGCTGATGAAGCTCCTGTCAACATCTATGCAAACAGGAACTACGGCAGTAGCTCAATTTGGTGGTAAAGGAGCTCATGGCGGATCAAGTGATACAGTAACACCCCAATCTATAAGAGCAGCAAGTACCGTTGTTGCGGCGTTACCTATACTTTTGGTTTATCCGTTCCTTCAGAAGTATTTCGTAGTAGGAATGAACGTAGGAAGTGTAAAGGAATAATTTACAAGCCATGTGACAATAGCTTATTAATCTCTAAAGATTCTATGTAAAAATATAAAAAGGAGGTAAGAGACTAGTAGTAAACAATATTTATTTCATTTGAGGGATCTACAGATTTAGGTAATCCCTTATTTGTTATGCCTTAAATTAGATATTGTTAACGAAGTGATGGAGAATTAGAATTCAAGAGTTTTTAAATAATATTTTTAAGAGGTGGGTAAAAATGAAAATTAGAAAAAAGCAGAAAAAGTTCTTATGCTTTATACTGACATTTTTAATGCTGACAGGAAGTATAAATTGGAATGGCTTTATGGCTAAAGCTGACCCAGTTAATTTGGTAACTAATGGAGATTTTGAAAATGGCACAACTACTGGATGGACAGGAAATGGGGGTGTACCCATATCAATTTCAAGTGAACAAAAACATGCTGGAAGCAATAGCTTGAAAACAACAGGTAGAACTCATGGATATGATGCTCCACAGATTGATTTGTTAAGTAAAATTCAAGGTGGGGGAACATATACTTCAACTTTTTGGGTTTATCAATTAGGGACAGAACCTGCTAAAGTTCACTTAACTTTGAATTACCAAGTTGAAGGCGGTACTGAAGGGTATGGTTGGATGACCAATGAGGTTACAGTACAGCCAGGAACTTGGACAGCGGTAACTGGTAGCTATGTTGTTCCTGCAGGGACATTAACAAAAGCAAACGCTTATGTTGAATGTGCAGTAGGTGAAACTTATCCAGATTTTTACATTGATGATTTTTCAATATTAGGAGAACCAGTGGTGGTACTACCTCCAACAACAGGAACTGAAGCATATTCAGCCACTTTCGAAGCTGGTATAGAAGGCTTCAGTGCCAGAGGAAGTGCGGTAGTTTCAGCAGTTTCAACAGAAAAACATAGTGGAAACAATGCTTTGAAAATAGCAGGGAGAACAAAAACTTGGGAGGGCCCAATTAAGGATTTAACTGGAGTACTTACCAAAGGTAATGCCTATCATTTCTCTGTCTGGATTAAATATAATGATGGACCAGCTACTAAAAGCTTTAACTTGCAATTCCAGAATACAACGTCAAGTGATACAATAACTTATCCTACTATAGGTACAGGAGTTGTAACAAAGGGTGAGTGGAAGAAAATAGAGTGTGACTATACAATACCTAAAGATGCTGAATTAGCTGAGTATGCTTTATATATTGAAGTACCTTATAAAGAAGATACTTTAGTCACTGTTGATGACACCATGGATTTCTATTTGGATGATTTTGTTATAACGAATGTTGCAGCAACAGCACCCATAGATTTTCAGCGTGATATAGGAACATTAAAAGAAACATTAAAGGATTACTTTCCTATTGGAACAGCCATTAGCCCAGATCAACTTAGTTCAGATAATATTCATTCGACTTTTATAAAGACTCAGTATAATGCCATAGTTCCAGGTAATGCTATGAAACCGGATGCATTAGAACCAACTGAAGGTAACTTTAATTGGACAGATGCAGATAAAATTGTAGAGTACGCACAAGATAATAATATGTTACTAAGAGGGCACACTTTAGTATGGCATAGTCAAATACCTGCCTGGTTTTTTCAGGATAAGACAGATCCCACTAAACCTGCATCAGCTGAATTATTGAGAAGTAGATTAGAAAATCATATAAAAACTGTTGTTACTAGATATAAAGGTAAGATAAATTCTTGGGACGTTGTAAATGAAATTCTTTCTGATACAAGTGGACTAAGAGGCAGCAGCGAAAATTCAAAATGGAAAGATATAATCGGAGACTTAAATGGGGATGGTTTTGATAGTGATTATATCGAACTAGCTTTTAAATATGCACATGAAGCTGATCCAAATGCAAAGTTAATCATAAATGATTATGGTTTAGAAGGAAGTACTAGAAAAAGAGATGAGATGTATAACCTTGTTAAAAGATTGCTTGAACAAGGTGTCCCTATTGATGGGATAGGAATTCAAATGCATATTTCCAATTATGCTCCTTCTGCGGAGCAAATTAAAGAATGTATTGAAAAACTAGCAAGCTTAAAAAGTATTAAACCTGGCTTTACTGTTCAAGTTACAGAAATGGATATGTCTATTTATAGTAGTGACGGGGAGGCAATGAAGACAGTAACCAATGATATTTTATTGCAGCAGGCAAGTCAATACAAAAAGATATTTGATGTTTTTAAAGAAGAAGCAGTAAAAGACAATTTAAGTATGGTTATGCTTTGGGGTAATTCTGATGATGATACATGGTTAGATAATTTCCCTACCACAGGAAGACTAAATGCACCATTACTTTTTGATAGAAAGCTTCAAGCAAAACCAGCATATTGGGCAATTGTAGATCCTTCTAAGGTTGCAATATTTAGACAAACAGCAAATACAGCAAAGGGAGCAGCAGTAATAGGTGAGAATATAGACAGTAATTGGGCCATGGTTAAACCTTTTGATGTAAATACTTTTGTAAAAGGGAATGTAGGAGCTACAGCTCAAATAAAAACCCGATGGGACAAAGACAATCTATATATACTTTCGGATGTAAAGGATAGTACAATAGGAGACAAAGATAATGTGGACATGTTTATCAATATTAGTGGTACGGATATAAAACATTTTACATTTAATCGTAACAGTAATACTGATTTAGTAAAAACTAAAGTTACCACAGATGGATATCAAATTCAGGCAAAAATCCCATTGACAGGAATTACACCAGCAGTTGGAACTAAAATTGGATTTGACGTTAAAGTTAATGACAATGTAGGTGCTGGAGACGTAACTTCTTCGGTAGTTTGGAATGATTATTCGAATAATCAATTGACGGATGCAACGAAATATGGTTATTTAGTCTTTGATATAGAACCTAAGCTTACAGAGGCTAAGTACGGAACTCCCAATATAGATGGAAACATAGATGAAGTATGGAATAATGCTAACGTAATAAATTCTGATATAAATATTGAGGGAACACAGGGTGCAGTAGCTAAAGTAAAAACACTCTGGGACGAAAATTATGTTTATGCGTTGTATCAGGTTACGGATAGTACTTTAGATAAATCAAATACAAATGCATGGGAGCAAGATTCAGTGGAGGCATTCATAGATGAAAATAATGCAAGAGCTTCATCTTTTGATAGCGATGATGCACAGTATAGAGTTAACTATGTTAACGATATAAGTGGTGGAGGAAACTGGAGTACAACAAACTTTAAATCCTTTGCAAAAACCACGGATACTGGGTATTTAGTAGAAATGGCTATACCTTTAAAGAACAAAGTAGCGATTAATCAAATTCTTGGCTTTGATGCTCAAGTTAATGATGCTACTGCTGGAAAAAGAACTGGGGTAAATATTTGGTGTGATGCAACTGGACAAACCTGGGCAACTATGGCTAATGTTGGTAATTTAAAGCTTGTTGCGGCAGATTTAGAAGTAGATAAGAAAGTATTAGCAACATCAATTGGTGATGCGCTAACGTTAATATCAAGTAAAAAAGTAGGAGCAGCAGTAGGAAATGTATCACAACTCACAAAGGATTCTTTTCAAAGTGCAATAACATCAGCTACCGAGGTAAACACAAATACAGCAGCAACGCAAGATGAAGTAAATGCTCAAATAACACTACTTGCTACAGCAAGTATTAACTTTAATCGTGCAGTGGTAACTCCGCCAGTGGTAACCCCAACGGTGGTAACTCCATCAGCAGTGTTAAATACTGGGAATACAATTGATTGTGTAAAGGCCATAAAAAATGCTTCAAATGGATCAAGTATAGTCATTAACGTAACAAATATACACGCTGATAAAGCTATATTTGATGCCATAAAAGGAACTAATAAAACAGTAATCTTTAAACAAGATGGGATAGAATGGATATTTAATGGTAAAGACATAATTAACGAAACTAAAGACATTGACTTAACAGTTAATATAGCAAGGCTTAATGAAACAAAATCTGCTAACAAGGGAGCACTAATAGAAAAGTTTAAAGGTGCAGATGTTTGTATTATATCTTTTGCAGATAATGGATTGCTACCTGGCAAAGCAACTGTAAAGGTTAAGTTAAGCAGTGACTGGCTAATTGGTAAAGATAAAAATAATATTTATATCTATTATTATAACAAAACAACTAAATTGGCTGAGGTTGTTGCTAAAGGATTAAAAGTAGACACAGAGGGATATGTGCAATTTAACATAACTCATAACAGTGACTACATTGTTTCAGACAAAGATTTAGTACAAGCTGGAATATTATCTAAAACAGGATCAGTTATAGATATGAAAGTACTTCTAGGACTAGGGTTACTAATATTTATATTCGGAGTAACAACATTAGGTTATAGAAAAAGAGTAATTAAGTTCAATAAGTAATAAAATACTTATTAAGCTGTGTTAGGTTATTTTACTTTATCCAAGGAGGGGGAGCAGGCATCAAAACGCGGAAATTATACTCTAAGGATTTAGAAATCATGAAGTCCTTAATTTTTATACTCTAAAGTGTGTCCCCATGGGCAAAGTAGAAATAAAAAAAGGCATAATTGCCTTTTTAGTTGATGAGCAATATATGAATTTCACGTTATAACAGCCACAAAATAGTAGTACCATTTATGCTTTATAGTTAATTTAAAATGGTAGATACTGTCTTGTGGCTGTTTTTTGCATTAATCGTTATCTTACCACTATATGCTAATTAATTAATCAAATTTTCTAATTGAAGAAATAAATAAAGGTATTATGCTTAAAATAATTAGAAAAATGGCTTCATACAATAATGTGAGGCTACCACCTAACCCTTCCCCAATAACCTAGACACTTGAAACTCGTTATATCTCTTGTTTTCGTAGTATACCTTCTTATTTCATTTTATGCTACTTTAGCTTTTCGACCAGCTCTGTTATAATATTCTTTAGGTGTCAAATAACCATTGGTTGCATGAATTCCCTGCCTATTGTAAAATACCTCTACATATTCAAATACTGCTGCACATGCTTCTTCACGGGTTTTGAAGTGTGTTCCATAAAGCCACTCGCATTTTAGTTTACCCCAGAAGGACTCCATTGGAGCATTATCCCAACAGTTACCTCTACGAGACATGCTACATGTAAAGCCATACTTTTTAATCAGATT
>DATCID010000030.1:0-21020 GCA_036507975.1 Ruminiclostridium sp. | reverse complement strand
ATTTATTTATTTATTTATTTATTTATTTATTTATTTATTTATTTATTTATTTTTCTGTACAAGTTGTACTACTAAATTTATATTCTTTAATTTCATATATTATCCCTCATATTGCAAAAAAATATTAATTCTCAGTTGTTGTTAATTAAAAAAGATTCCATCTCTCAATGATATGGAATCTTTTTTCATAATTGTCACTTATCAAAAACAAATGATTTAAATACAGCAAAATATTCTCTCAAAAAAACATTTGGGTATATATACCAAGGAGTACCTGAGCTAATGCCATATGGTTCAAGTCCCGCTCTTCTAGCAAGCAGTTTTGACCTAAACATGTGAAAATCATTTGTGATAATCATGACTTTTTCCAGCTTCTTACCGAGCATTTTCTCATAAATCTTTTTTGAAAAAAGCATATTCTCATATGTACTGGTTGAGTGTTCTTCTTTAATTATCATGTCTTGTGAAACACCATGGCTCACCAAATACCTCTTCATA
The DNA here is from genome assembly GCA_036507975.1 of Ruminiclostridium sp. Taxonomy (GTDB): domain Bacteria; phylum Bacillota; class Clostridia; order Acetivibrionales; family DSM-1351; genus Ruminiclostridium. The sequence goes on along the minus strand of DATCID010000030.1, from coordinate 20,522 downwards.
CCCTCTGCCTCAGTAATGGTCTCGCCAGGACCTTGCCCACCAGATACTATAGTCCTTGTATCTGGATTTTTATTTAGATATTCAATAGTATAGTTCAAGCGTTCTATCAATACCAAGGTAGGTGTTTCACCTTTTAAGCCTGCGCCTAGAACAATTACACTGTCAACCTTTTCATTTTGGTCAGAAATAGCTGAGGTGAGAATCACAGTTGCTACTAAAACAAATGAAATCAGCCAAACTATAAAAAGGCTTAATATTATTTTGCCAAGCTTGTCATATAATTTTAGATTTCTCTTGTATAACCCTGTTTTTGTGAATATTATTCCTAATATTATACACGTTCCTCCAATAGCAGGAAGCAGGATACCTAAATCCTTGCCTCCACTTCTACTTGAGATAAAAAGCGTATCAAGTATTCCTATAATAGCTAAAATAATTAACCCTACTTGTATAAGTATATTCTTCTTCAATGCTTCTCCTACCTTAACTTAAAGTATCTAATGCTTATTAGTATAGTCCTTTGCTCTCATTATCTGACTCCGTAAAAGTATATTTTTTACCATCCTCAGATTTAGTAAATGTTCCATTAAAACTAAAATGGTCAGCAAGAATACCTGCTACTCCATCTACAGTGACTTCCATTTTCTCAATATTTGGCAAGTTTAATATAGTCATAGCCAATATATTAGTATATGTAACACCTCCAGAACTTCCCATGTTGAACTTTAGCGCTACTTCTCTTGGGAGATCTATAGTTACTGAGTTTCCCTTTATAACAGCTTTATTAATATTTAAACCGGTAGACGATAGCACTTTGTTAATTGCAGCTGTTATATCATCTTGATATAACTTTTTGTCAATTGTTACAGTGCGTATCTCTTTTACATTATCATAATCATCAGCATCAAAGTAATATAGTTTAAGGTCAATAGTCTCCGTTACTTCGCTAGAGCTACTTGCACTTTGTGTTGAAGTATCTGTTGCTGTGGACTCCACAGATTGGCTTGCAGAAGAATTTTCTGGAATAATGGTAGAATCAGCAGGATTTTCATTCTTGTCATATATGCTTTTAGCGTATATAAGCATTGTCACTAGTACAATTATAAAACAGAGCATCACTGAAGCAAGCACCTTCATTTTTCTATTGTTAGTCATAATATACCTTCCGATCTCCCCTTTAGGGCTAGTAATTTATTTAATTGTAATACTTGACTTAAAATAGACCTTTCCGCCAATTGCATTAACTCCTTCAACATAAACAGTGTTCTTGGATTTAGTTGGAATATTTGTGGCGATAGGCATCGGATAAATCTCAGCAGAGTTAAGTGCAGGTATATCCTTGTAAAATGATATTGTATCTCCAGCTATAGCTTCGTTAATATAGCTTACCTGAATTGATTCTACTGTGTATTCTCCATGATTCTCCATTGAAAAGCAATCTGTAATGTAATCTATATATTTTGAATTATTTAAATGCCCATTAATGTCAATATCACTATACCCTATAAGTTTTTTATATACCAATTCAAGTTGTCCACTTGGTTTAGGCTTCCCCATACGCTGATTAATTGCTCTCTCTTCCAAAAATGGAGGATACTCAACACTAATAAGCTCAGTTTTTCTTATTTCTCGTTTCTCTATGTCCATAATAACCCAAATTGATATTGCTTTAACTAAAACATTTCCCTCCACATCCCTTACAATGAAATTCCTCTCAAACTCTAATCTTTTGGGTTCAATTGGCCATGTTTCAACTTTAATTTTCTCGTTCCAATTGGGCATTCGCACAATATCAACCATTATACGTACCATAACCCATGCGACGCTATGATTTTGTTGTATACTTTCTATTCCTATACCTATATTTTCCGAATGCAAACTAGAAATATCTTGAAAATAATTGAATAATGAGCTTAACTTCAGTTTCTTATAAAAATCTGAATCTCCATAAACAACATGGTAATTCTTTTTATATATTGACATTGCTTCCATACTTTTACCTCCTAAAACCCGATCCTAAATAAATACTTTCCGACAACATGATCTAATGGGACACACCCTATAACTCTGCTGTCTGAGCTATTATTTCTATTGTCGCCCATGACAAACACGCTCTTATCATGTACAGTTATCTTTTCCTTTGATTCATAAACCATTGCTTCTTTTATATATGTTTCATCTAAAGTAATACCGTTTCTAATAACCTTGCCATTTTTAAACTCGAGCACATCTCCTGCTTTTCCAATTACTCTCTTTACCCAGAATATTTCATCCTCATTTCCTGTAAACTTGGTTACAAGAATATTATACTTTAATGGGTCCATTATGTTATCAAGAAATGTTCTCTTTCTGTCTACCCTACTGTCAATTATGACAATGTCCTCATAATTAGGCATGCTATGAAATATATTTTGAGTCTTATTAATTATTATTTTATCCATGTTGTGTAAGGTATTTTCCATTGATTCACCATTAACGCTTGTTGGTTGAAACAGAAAGATAATTACCAATAATGCTATAACCACTGATGCCAAAATAGTTCCAAACCAACTCATTAACTCTTTTAAAATTTTCATTATATTTTAAGTCTCCTCTATTTCTAAAACAAATTATTATATTTATAATATAATTTCAATCTTCTCTATTTAACTTTAATTCCAAATATTTTTCTAGCATAGCTTCCTACAACAATGGTGTCATTATATATTGCAGGTGAAGACTCAACGTTTAGACCCAGTGATATAGAGTCCAAGGTCTTTCCTGTCATCGGATCTACAAGGTGCATAAGTCCAGCATAATCTGTGTAAACCATATATGTCTTGCCATCAGAGCTCTTGAAATCAACTGGCGAACACCAGCTATATGCTGCAAGCTTCTCCTTCCAGATCTCTTCACCTGTGTTTTTATCAAGTGCAATCATCGTTCCATCAGTATTTGAGCCTGTGAATGCTATATTGAAAATAACCATATTGCTTATATCATCTTTGCCAACTATAGGAGAACCAAGTGCGCCACCATTTATATAGTAATTGTATAAACATTGATAATCTTTTTGCCATATAAGTTCTCCTGTTAAGGCATTAAATTTTCTGATATTACAGTTTGCATATTTGTTTTTGCCACCATTGCCACGCTTGTCTATTTCATTTGCAGTGTAGAGGAACACACCCTCTTTGGTTTCTTCAATAACTGTGGAGCAGTCTGTATCATCTTCTGTATTATATATCCATACTGGCTTCATGGTGTTTAGATCCAAGCACTGCATTGTTCCACCATTATCATTGAAATACATAAAGTTCTTGTATATTGCAGGTGAATTCTCTATGCCCTGTTCATCAGTATATGGGCTTCTATAACGATATTTAGTTATCTGCGGAGCCATAGTCAAAGTCCCTGCTGCTTTGTCAAACTTGGTATTTAACTTAACCTTATATACCAAACCATTTTCACCACAATTAAACAAGGTATCTGTTTTTTTATCCAAGAGTGCAGAAGAATCATTTGCTCCCCAGCCTCTAAAGGCCGCTTCATCTCTTCCAAATAAAGTGTATAACTCCTTTTGGTCAAGTAGGTTAATAATTCTGTACTTGTACTCCGCAAACTTGCCATTATTTTCGTTTATACCCATTCCAGTATATAACACAGGATATCCTCTTGGATCAACCATTGCTGTTCCTTTTATTGGGTATCCAATCTCTATTTTGTTTCTAGTCGCCTTACCAGTTTCAAGATCAAGAAAATATATGTTTCCATCAAGCGCTGGATATATTACCTCTACTAGGTCCTTAGCCTTCATTTCATCACTTATGTTCATCAGCTTTCTAACGTCCTCTGGCCAGTGAACAAGAAGCGGCTGTCCCGTCCATCCAGTTCCAGGCCAATTGCTTCCATGTGCTGCAATAGTTCCAAGACCTGTTTTTTCCCAAACAATCTCAAGCTTCTTCTCACTGACAGTTCGTGTGCCAAATGAAGCGTTGTCTCTATAGTTGTTTCCTCTAAAAGCAGTTACACCTTCAAGTTCTGAGTATTCACTAGATGGTCCAAACTCAATCTTGTCCTTAGCCTTTACGGTGTATGCCTTCAAAGGAGTATTATTTCTAAATATCCAAGACTTCATGCTAGTCCCATTGGGGAACATATTTTCAAGTGCATATTCAGAAAATGCCTTTGTGCCATCAAAAACGGATTCTTCTGTCCAGGATGACTTTAGCTTTTCAGGATCTGTCATCTCCGTGGGCATTGGATCTGCAACAGGATCTGGCTCTGATTCCTCTAGCGTTACTGTAGAAGTTGCACTAGTTGATGTATTTGATGTTTTTGATGTTTCATCTGAACTTTTATCAGAATCAAGCCACAAGTTAAGTGCTATCCATATACCTGTAGTTATTAATGCCAAAACTAAAATTGTCGATATTACCTTCAACTTATTTGTTGCTCTTCTTCTGTGTTTTCTCATATTTTCCTCGCTATTTCTTTGTTAAAAATAAGCTTTTCTACTTTATCTGAACTAAGTCTACTTTATTTTAACACCATATATCTTTTTTGCATAAGTACCTACTACCACCATATCATTATAAATTGAAGGAGATGCTTCAACATTTCCACCAACTGATATTTTATCTAAATCTTGTCCAGTCTTAGGATCAATTAAATGCATATTCCCTAGAAAATCGCATAAAATCACATATGTCTTTCCATCATCAGACTTAAAATCAACAGGTGAACTCCAGCTATATGCCTCAAGATGCCTCTTCCACACCTCTTTACCAGTTTTCTTATCTAATGCAACAAGTGTACCATCACTGAGTGAACCTGTTAAGGCTAAATTAAATATAACAATATCACTAATATCATTCTTCCCAAGTACTGGCGTTGCTAATGCTCCACCATTTATATAGCTCTGATAAAAGCAGGAATAATCCTTTTGCCAAACCAGTTCTCCAGTTAAAGCATTTAGTTTACGGATGTTGCAATTCCCCTTGGGTCCACCCCTTTTGTCGATTTCATTTGCAGTATACAGAAATACTCCCTCAGCTGTTTCCTCTAAGGTAATAGTACTATCTGTATCATCACCCGCTTTGTATATCCAAACTGGCTCAAGAGTATTTATGTCAATACATTGAATAGTCCCTCCATTATCAGCAAAATACATAAGGTTTCTATAAAATGCTGGTGAACTCTCTATTCCTTGATCAGCACTGTAGCTGCTTTTGTAACGGTACTTAGTAACAGTTGGGTTGATTGAAATAGTACCAGCTGCTTTATCAAACTTTGTATTTAGCTTGGCCTTGTATACCAAACCATTTTCTCCACAATCGATAAGTGTATCTGTGTATCTATTTAGTATTGCTGATGAATCATTTGCACCCCAAGACCTAAATGCAACGGGATCTTTTCCAGGTAGAGAGAATATTTCCTTTTGATTTATCAAGTCAAATATTCTATACTTAAATGCGCCTGTTTTTCCGTTGTTTTCATTCAATCCCTGTCCAGAATAGAAAAGAGGATATCCTCTAGGGTCAACCATACCTGTACCCTTAGTAGTAAAACCAATGTTCATTTTGGGTCTTGAAGCCTTACCCGTCTCAAGGTCAAGGAAGTATACATTACCATCAAATACCGGATAGATAACCTCAACAAGATCCTTTGCTTTCAAATCTTGATTTATATTCATTATATTTTTGACTTCATCAGACCAGTGAACAAGAAGAGGTTGTCCTGTCCAGCCAGCCCCTGGCCAATAACTACCTACCCCTGAAACAGCACCGATATCATGTGTCCAAACAATTTCAAGTTTCTTTTCTTTTACACTGCTAGTCCCCCATGATGGTGCAGTTCTAAAATTATTACCTCTGAAAGTAGTTACTCCTTCAAGCTCAGAATACATATCTGGTGAGCCAAAGGCAACATTATATGGAGGTTTGTAGCCTTTTGCAGTCTTGTTATTTACTAGTGGCCAATACCGAAGTTTACCACCATCCTTATATGACTTCTGTGTTGATCCATCACTTAAAGTAGTTTTACCTACAAAGCTTGCAGGATTCTTCCATGAAATGAGAAGTTCATCTGGATTTGTGCTCTCAGAAGGTTCTATAACAGGCTCAACTGTTTGCGTGGCCTGTGATTGAGCTGCAGTAGATGAACTGACAGGTGTAGCTGTGGAAGTTGATGTAGCGAGTGGCTTCGTCCCCTTCGCTGAATCTGCCCAAGGTAATTTTTCTGTATTCATAAGAATCATTGCTGTTAATGCCAGTACTAGTACTGTTAGGGTTACTATTAAAACGGGAAGTACATTGTTTTTTTTATTTTTTCTTTTATTACTCATTTTTTGTCTCCAATTTTTAATTAGTACTATTCTTGACCAACATATGGTATTTTTAAAAACGTCTTTATTATTATATCAGAAGAAGCGTAAGATTTATATTTCTTTTTACGCAACTATTTCTTTAATGTTTCCTTAATAATGAATAATGCCTCATAATTGTCAAATAATAAAGAAGACTTAGTTCAGATGAAGTTTTCTGTAATGAATTCATTTTTTATAATTACTAGGAGGTATTATGGGCAAAAACAAAAGTACGAAATCAGATGGTGTTGCGAACTTTGCCAACACACAGGATTTAGGAAATCAGAAGCGCATTTTGCAAGGAGTAAAGGGTCAAGGTGCACAGACCTCAAAGAAGAAATAGCAAAAAAAAGAGGGAACAGTTCATTCTTACCGATAAATGAACTGTCCCCTCATTTATTTTACAACAATAAACGTAGCTATTTCATTACCGCGCAATATAATGTGTATGCAGCAGCTTATGGGACTTGTGTCCACCAGCTTCACCGAGGTATTCAGAATAAAGCTTCTGTATTTCAGGATTGTCATGTGATTTTCTTATTTCGCATGCTCTGTCTATATCATAAAGCCCCTTGATTCTTGCAGCTTTTACCTCTTCTGAGGTGGATTTATCTTTTATAATTGGCTGTCCACCACCATTTATACATCCACCTTCACAACCCATTACTTCAATGAAGTGATAATTTGCTTCACCAGCTCTTATTTTATCCAACAGCTTACCTGCATTCCCAGTACCACTTGCAATAGCAACCTTTATTTCCATATCAGCAATATTTATAGTTGCTTCTTTTATGCCAGCCATTCCTCTAACTTGTGTATATTCAATACAGTCAAGTGACTTGCCTGTCAGTTCGTCGGCAACTGTACGAAGAGCTGCTTCCATTACCCCACCTGTGTTGCCGAAAATAGTTCCTGCTCCAGTGTATGTTCCCAAAATACTATCGCGTTGTCCATCTTCAAGCTCTGCAAACTGTATGCCTGCCTGACGTATCATTCTTGCCAGCTCTCTTGTTGTGATTACTACATCAATATCCTTAAGTCCATCTACCTGCATCTCTTCTCTGTCTGCCTCATACTTCTTTGCAGTACATGGCATTACTGCTACAACGAACATATTCTTAGGATCTACATCAGCCTTTAATGGATAGTACGACTTAGCTATTGCACCAAACATTTGTTGCGGTGACTTACATGTAGATAAATTTTCTAAAAAGTCATGATACTTATGTTCACAATACTTAATCCATCCTGGTGAACAGGATGTTATCATTGGCAGCTTACCACCATTTCGAATTCTTTGAATAAGCTCATTACCTTCTTCTATTATTGTTAAATCTGCACTGAAGTTTGTATCAAATATCTTGTTAAAGCCCAATCTTCTGAGTGCAGTAACCATTTTGCCTTCAACATTGGTACCAGGTGCAAACCCAAATTCCTCACCAAGTGCCACTCTCACAGCAGGTGCTGTTTGAACAACTACATGAAGGTCTTTATTTTCAAGTGCTTTCCATACCTTTGCAGTATCATCTCTCTCTTGAAGCGCACCAACTGGACAAATCTTGATACATTGACCGCAGTTTATGCAATCATGTCCAGCAAGACCCTCTTCATAGGCAGTTGTAACCGTTGTGTGTGCTCCACGGTGTGCAAAGTCTATAACACCAACATCTTGCTGTTTTGAACACACACTGACACATCTGCCACAGAGTACGCATTTGTTTGGATCTCTAACTATAGGTCCGGATGTGTCTATGCAGCCTTTATCGATTTTCTTGTCATAAGGAAGCCTGTCTATTCCATTATCATTGCATAATGTTTGCAGTTCGCATTTCAGATTCCTTGAACATGAGAGACATTCTCTATTATGATTTGCCATAATTAGTTCAAGGATGTTCTTTCTTGCTTCTCTGACAGTGCTTGTAGCTGTCTTTACAACTAAACCCTCTGATACCTTTGAAACACATGCTGGTTGCAATCCTCTCCAACCTTCAACCTCAACTACACATACCCTACAGGATCCAGGCTCATTAATGCCCTTCATGAAGCATAAAGTAGGAATGTTTATATTCAGCTTTTTAGCTGCTTCAAGAATAGTAGTATCCTTTGGTACCGATACCGCAATACCATCTATAGTCAAATTTACCATATCCATATTATTTACCTGCCTTTCCAGACATACTGCATACGCCAGTTCTGCATACTCCGTTAATGTGCTCTAGAAATTCTTCTTCAAAATACTTGATAAGTGTAATTACTGGTACAGGAGCACTCTGTCCAAGTCCACAGAAGCTAGTAGTTTTCATAGTTTGAGCAAGGCTCTTCATTTTAGTGAAATCATCCATCGTTGCTGTACCCTCTGTCAGCTTTTCAAGAATTTCTACCATCCTCAGATTTCCTTCTCTACAAGGAGTGCATTTACCACAGGATTCTTCTTCAAAGAATTCCATAATTGTTTTCAAGTAATCAACCACACAATGGCTATCATCCACTACAAGAACAGCACCTGACCCCAAGGAGAACCCTGCTTTTTTTAAGTCATAATAGCAAATCTTTGTATCAACCAATCTCTCTGGGAAGCAGCTACCAGACGAGCCTCCAAGATGAACAAATTTCAGCTTACGTCCATTGGTTATTCCTCCACCCAATTCATATATAAGTTTTCTGAGAGTCATTCCAAAAGGAATCTCGTAAACTCCTCTATTTTTAACGTTTCCTGATAGACACATTAGCTTCGTTCCGCAGCTGAACTCAGTACCAAGTGAGCTAAATTTCTCTCCGCCATCTTTAAGTATCCACGGAATACATGCATAGGTTTCAACATTGTTTAAGACAGTTGGCATTTGATATAGTCCACAATTCTTTATATAAGGGGGTTTTTGTCTAGGCCTGCCTGTCTTACCCTCAATTGATTCTACAAGTGCAGTATTCTCACCACAAACATATGCCCCAGCACCTGAAACAACCTTTAAATCAAACTCAAAGTCTGTGCCTAAAATATTTTTGCCGAGATAGCCTGCTTTTCTTGCATTTTCAATAGCACTATTTACGATCCTATGAATTGCTGCATATTCGCCTCTAATATATATATATCCCTCTTTTGCTCCCATTATATACGCACCAATCGTCATACCCTCTATTAACTCAAGTGGATCCTCTGACAATATATGTTTATCCTTAAATGTACCTGGTTCACCTTCATCGGCATTACAAACCATATATTTAGGCCCTTTTTTAATTGCATAGGCCTGCTCCCACTTTAATCCTGTTGGATATGCAGCACCACCTCTTCCAAAAAGGTTTGCTTTCTTTATCTCTTCAATAGCATCAACATGCTCCATTGACATTGTTTTCTTTAATCCTTGGTATCCACCTGCCTCAATATATTCCTCAACACTATCAGGTTTAATCTTTCCAAATCTTGCGCTTAAAACCTTATCCATTATGTTGGCCCTCCATGTAAGAGTCTACTATCTCAGATAGCTTTTCTGATGTGAGATTACCATAAACCTTCTCACCAATCTTGATAGCAGGAGCTATATCACATGCTCCAAAACAGCTTGACAGGATTAGTGTGAAAAAACCATCCTCAGTTGTTTGTCCTGGCTTGATTTCAAGTTTGTCTTCAAGTAGCTGAAGTATGTTTTTTGAACCAGTAACATAGCAGGGTCCACTTTTACACACTTCTACCAAATATTTTCCTCTTGGCACCGTTCCAAACATTGAATAAAAAGTAATGACACCATATACCTTACTAATAGGCATGTCCAGTGTTTCAGCAACAAAAGAAACCCATTCGTGTGGTAATGAATTTGTACCAGAAATATTCTGTAGTTCTAACATTACTTGAATAAGATTTTCTTTTGAATTACCATAGCGATTTAATATCTCTCTAACCTTCTCCATTTTAGCCTCCTGAGCCCTAATGGCTCCCTCATAAAAAACACATAAACTTTCCTTTATGCCCTCACATTGGCAAATAAGGCTTATAAAGTCACCCTCATAGTTCTACTGATTGTATTTTGTATACAATTTTATATATAAAAAAAAACAAGTATGTGCAAATAACGTATCTCTTAAAAATATATATTTAATTACGTCAATTAATATTGTAATTTCTCTTAGTGACATTGTCAATGAAAGTTTGATATTTTTTTCACATATTTTTAACTTTTTACATATTTAACCATGATTTATTCAAATTTAACCGTTGAATTCAGATAATTGCATGTATACATGCACAAATGCTTTACTTATCAACATTTATGTATTAAAATTAATACATAAATGTTGATTGGAGTGATGGACATGTGTAATTCTAGTACAGTAGATGTAAAGCATCAAAATTCACACCATACCAAATGTTGCACCTGCATGAATGGGTATCCAAAGAAATGTGACTGCGGTGGGTTAATCCACGTTGAAGAAACTGATAGTGAAAACTTTGGGTCACTTATTGTATTTAGATGTGATAGCTGCAATTTTGTATTTGATATTCAAGAAGAAGAGTATTAATTAGCTTAAAAAGGAAGGGACTGCCCAGATTGATATTCTGGTACAGTCCCTTTTCTGCGCTATTTATTCACACTTCATCCTCTACACTAACCCCTGCCATCCTCATCAAGAAAATAGCATTTCGGGTATCTGACACACCCTTCCTGAGCTGGTAATCAAAGTATATCTTGTTCTCTTTATAATACTCTCTAAAGTGATAGTTTCGGATGCGACCAACGCTTTCTTTCTCCATTTCAGCCAGTTCTAGGTCATGAGTTGAAACCATACCCCATGCAGCTTTTTTGTCTAATTGGTTAATTAGCATTTTTGCACCAGTATGCCTATCGGCTGAATTTGTGCCTTTAAAAATTTCGTCCAGCAGGAAAAACACTCTTTCATTTCTGTCTGCAGCTTCTACAACCATCTTAACTCTCAGTAGCTCAGCATAAAATGACGACACATTTTGTCCCAAATTATCACTGGTTCTCATACATGCATAGACCTTTAGTATTGGGCATTTGAACAACTTTGCACAAACAGGTGCTCCAATATATGACATTATCAAGCTAAGACCAATTGTTCTCAAAAAAGTACTCTTTCCCGACATGTTCGAGCCAGTAATGAGAAGAATCGGTTGTTTACTGTTTATTGTGATATCATTGCATTTTCTACCCTTTGTAAGCAAGGGGTGTCCCAACTGCTCTGTCACTATTCCAGTGCTCATTTCTTCAGATATTTGAGGCAAAACAAACTCAGGATTATCATGGCAAATGAGAGAAAGACTGCATAGCGACTCTACCTCTCCAATAATATCAAACCATTTTTCAACGTATCTGCCACTTTCCTTTTTCCACTTTTCCAGACTTACGAGGCAGTGAAAATCCCAGAGAGTAGCTGCATTTACTATTACATGCAAAAAATTATATCTATTTGCAATGAGCTCCCAGAGCTTAGAAAGTCTATCAATTTGCTTCCAGGCTGTTTCTTTAGATTTGCCTTTAAGCGAGATTTTTAGTTCATTAATATAGTGGCTCTCAAATTTCTCTGACTCAAATTGTTTTAAGACACTGCTGTAAACTTTTAATGTTTTTGCATACTTTTCTACTATCTCAAAGCTTTTGTTTCTAAAATTCGCTCTATATCCCAACATCAGATATTGAATGGCACAGCCAGCAATAGGTAAGTAGAAGGGCATGATCCCTAATATTGCAAGTACCAACAAAAGCAGTGTTAGCATCGGAAGTGCAGTTATCAAAAGTTTAAATTTAAATGAGCTGTAAAGGCGATTTTCTTCTTTAGCCCACACATATACATCATCTAACTTTTCCATGGTGTCAAGCAGTGTTTTCTTACGCTTTTTGCTATTTTCTTCATCTTCCATCAGAGTTATGTTTTTGTTTGATAATAGTGCATTGGAAAATAGCCGGTGCCTGAATGTCAGCTTTTTTGAAAGCTCAGTTAGTGCATTCTGGCGTTCTAAAATTTCTTTTCTTGTTTCAAGTGGATTTAGAAGCATCTGTGCAAGCTTATGTCTTCCTGAGTACGTTGATGTCATATTAATCATTTGAAATACTGAGCCTTTGCCGAATATGTCCAAATCATATGAGTAGTTATGTTGCGAATTTTCAAATTCCTCGCCTATATCCGAGAACTCCGACCACTGCCCAGCTACCCTTTTTAGGCACAAACTATTTATCTGAAGCATAGCAAAGGAATAGTTTTTATTTTTAAGAAGCCTATTATGAACCCTTGCAAGGTACGCAAAGCCTGTCCCAAATACAATTATTTGTCCCAGCATAAAAATATATTGATTAAAAACATAAAACGCTATCGCTATCGCTATTCCCACAAAGAACACCAATAGCTTATAATTACCTACGGTGCTGCATTTTCTAGTATAAATATCCAGTTTGTTTGAATATGCATCCACCCTTTTCTGATATTTCCTTTTAGGTGTTATCACTTAATATTACCTCCAACATCTTTCATTTTCTCGGTACATCTCGCTTAATTTTAGAATTTCATACAAATTCAAAAGAATTGTTTCCCCAAATCTGGTTAAGTCCAAAGGACAATGTTATTCTTTTATAGTACGACCTCTTGTTTAAAAATATCACATTAGTTCACAATCCAATTTAGATGACGGCTCGTTATTTATTTTCTCTTTAAGCCAGTCCAAATACCACTTTTCTGTCATTTAAAAGGGTTTCAAAGATAGAGATGAAATCAATATCCTTAATTGCACCATATTGACTGATAAAATAGTATTTCATGTAATCTTCGTGCTTGCGTACACCTTTTTCACCTGAAGTACCGAAATCGGATAAAGAATAGTGAGTGCTACAATGTGATGTATCATCACGCTCCACAAACTTGATTTCATCCCGTCTGAAAAGGTTGGAATTTAAGAAAATAGGGTTATGGGTATTAAAAATGAGCTGTGCATTTTTGGTGTTAATATCGTCATTATGAAAAATATTGATGATGCTCATTAATGCCATAGGATGAAGTGAAGCATCAAATTCATCCACAACTAATGTTCCTCCGTTAAGCAACGCATTTATAACAAGCGGAAACATATTTACAAATCGAATTGTTCCATAGGACTCAAACAGCTCGGCTGACACTGCTGTATTTTTATCTTTGCCGTCAAAGATTGAGCAAAGTTTAGCTTCGGAATCATCTTCTTGCACAATATATCCAAGTGCGTTTGAATTGATACCAAACATTCGAGCTGCATCATTGATTGTTTTTTCAATATACGCAGTTTGCTTTTTAGGATCCGAAAACTTCTTAATCAAATTAAGTGCATCTGCTCTATAGATTACCATAAATTTGATTTCCAGCCAGTTGCTTATAATACTAACTATCTTTGCACTAAACATAGTTTTAAAACCGTTCATTAAGAACAATTCCTCACAATTTAGATTGCTTTTCGCAAGGCTTGTTGCTCCTGTTGCATTAACTTCAAATTGATTTACCAAATATTTCTTAATGACTTCTAACTCACCAAAATCTAATGTGTTGTTTCTTGAAAAAATTAACTTATCGTTAACATACAAAACTTCAGATAGTATTTTACGATTATATTCAGTCTCTAAAAATCCACCCAGATCAAGGGAAAGTGTATAGTCAAACAAAAGTCCATTTTCAATAAATTTGATTGAAAATATTATAGGAGTATTTTCTTTATTTATTCTATTAGGAATCAATTCCAAATTATTAATTGAAGCATTAGGCACATTTCTACCATCACTATTGCGAATATTTCCGCGCAAAACAATTGATTTAAAGACTTCCATCGCACCAATAATATTAGTTTTACCTGCTGCATTTGGACCATATATTACGGCAGAACATAGCCCCTTATGTGTTTTAGAACCAATTTTTTCATTCAAAATACTAAAATCAAGACCTTTTTGTTTCGGAGCAGGTATCATAGAAAAAGTTAGTTCATCTTTAAACGATTTATAATTTCTAGCTTTAAATTCAAGCAGCATACTTTTACCTCCATTTTGCAATATTTTAGCAAAATCATATTAATATCATATGTGTTATACTGCCCAAATGTCAATATGCTTATTCTATTTTGCAATATTACTCCAAAATACATTTTTATAGTAGAAAGAATACTCATATAAGAGCAGTAAATACAAAGCATCAAAAAAGCCATAGTCGCGGCTTTTACAACTCCATGTATATTATCAAAACGATAAATATGGATCCTATTTTACAGACGTCATTAGCTCTTCATGAATGTAGCTGTTTGTAGCAATTATAGCTGTTTTGTTGATATAGTTGAGCTTTTTCCCTAGCCAATCAGTTATTGCTCCACCGGCCTCCTCAAGTATAAGCGCGGCTCCGGCATAGTCCCATGGTTGAAGCTCCATTTCATAGAAGCCATCGATACGTCCTGCGGCGACATTGCAGATATCCAAAGCTGCACAGCCTGTGCGCCTGACATCTCTACATTTCAAGAAAACATTTTTAGTTATTCTAAAGGTCTCATCAGCTTTTGCTCTATCATATGGCGACGTTCCAAAAGTAATAAGGCTATCGCTAAGTGTTTTGTTTTTTGTGACCTCTATTAGCTGTCCATTAACAAACGCACCCTTCCCCTTTTGAGCAGAAAACAGCTCTCCCAAGTATGGATTATATACAATGCCGGCATAAGGCACTCCATCCACAATAAGTCCCAATGCGATAGCTGAATATTTAAATCCACACATCAGATTTGTCGTACCATCAACGGGATCAAGAATCCATGTATATTTACCTAATGAAAAGTTGTTAGTCACTGTTTCTTCTGCAATTATATTGCTTTCTGGAAGTATCTGCTTTAGCCTACTAACAATTATTTCTTGAACCTTTAAATCTATCTCAGTAACAAAGTTTGCAGTACCGATTTTGGTTGTAACTTTTTTATTATCCATATCTTGAAGGAGTAACTTACCAACTTCTTTTACTATTACAATTGCATCATCTATTGCTGTCTCTAGAACGGTTTTCATTTTATCCTCCAAATTTTATTTAAAATATATGCAGTGACACTCTAATTTGAAAATAGAATCACTGCATAGCATCTTAAAACAATAAGTTATTTTAAGCTTAATTCTTGGTATCTCTTTATCTTTCTGGTAGTTGTCTTTTCAAATTCTGCGTCTCTTAAGGTAAACTCCTTGACATACTTGTATGTCACCAATCCCTTATTAATTCTCTTGACCTCAAAATTGATAATTGTATTTGCATCCTGCTGCTCAATAATACCATTTTTAATATCTTCTTCAATCTTTTCTGTGTCTGGAACTATCTGTGCACAAACAACAACATTGTCTTTGCCATCCTTGCCATATACCAGTGATTCCTTAATATAATCACTTCTGTTTAAAAGAGTCTCAATTTCTTCAGGATATACATTTTTACCATTCTTAGTAACTATAACATTTTTCATTCTTCCTGTAATATGGATGAACCCGTCTGAATCAAGGAAAGCCATATCACCAGTGTAAAACCAACCATCTTTCATAACAGCGTCTGTTGCCTCTTTATTTTCATAATATCCTATCATTACACTAGGACCTGATACCTTGATTTCTCCAATACCTTCTGCATTGGGTTTATCAATAACAACTTTCAGTCCAGGCAAAGGAAGTCCTGCGGCATCGTCCTTATACCAGCAATTCCTATTGAGTCCAACTATAGGTGCACATTCAGTCAAACCATAGCCTTGAACAAGCGTAATTCCTATGTTTCTAAAGCCTTTTGACACCTGAGGATCAATTGCTGCTGCACCACTAATAAACATCCTCAAATGCCCACCTAAGGCATCGTGAATCTCTGCAAAAAGTTTTTTCTTTATATCAATCTTAAACATACCTACGAAATTGCTCAGCTTTATACCAAAGTTGAGCTTTTTAGCTGCCCCTGGCTTTTTGGCTACCTGATTCATAAGCTGCTTGTAAATGGATTCAAAAACCAAAGGCACACCATTCATCATTGTACATTTTGATTCCTTGAGATTTTTAACAATATGCCGTAGACCCTCACAAAATGCTATAGTACAGCCTCTGTACATCTGGCAGAGGAATCCGCAAGTGCATTCATATGTGTGGTGAGCAGGTAATACTGATAAAAAAACATCCTTATCATCTATGTATAGCATCGAACACATTGCCATAAGATTTGCTGCAATATTCCTGTGAGATAGCATAACTGCCTTTGATTTTTCAGTTGTACCGGAGGTGAATAGCAGTATATCCATTGCTTCATTATCAACTTCAGCATCTAGGAACTCTCTGTTTCCTTGTGCAATTAAATCGTAACCTTTTTTAAGTAACTTGCTATATGAAACCTGACCACTCATGTCTTCATCTAAATCCATATTAATAAGATATTTACAAGTACTAATATTCTTTGCTGCATTTTCAATGTTTTTAGAAACTAACCCTGAAAATATAATAGCATCAGCATGACATCTCTGTAAGCAATTCTCTATCTCATTTTGTGGAAGCTCCTTGTCCAACGGAACAACAATGCCAGTTCCATTACATACTCCCAAATATGATGTCGCCCATTCGTATCTGTTTTCACCTATTAAGGCAATCTTTTTATCCTTTAGTCCTAAGCTAACTAGTGCAGTTCCTATCGCATCAATATCTTCTTTATACTTCTTATAAGAAACAGGAATGTAATCAGGATTACCTTTTTCTCTTACTAGAAAGGCAGGTTTTTGAGCATACAGCTTTGCACTTTGCTCTATCATATCCTTGAGATTAGAAATTTTTCTAACTTCATACAATGGTCTGTTTTTCATAATAACCTCCATAAAATTCAAGTTTTTTCCTTTAAACAGTTTATCATATTTTTTAATTTATGTAATGGAGATTGTATAATAATTATATAATTATATCGCTAGCTCCTTAATCCTTTTTATCAACTCACAAACAACATGTGTCCTTTTTAGCGGTGTCATTAAATAGAATCCTGATACATATGGGTATAGTTTATTTATACATTTCATAGAGAGATCTATTCCCATCAATTCAGACTCTTCACGACTTTTATCCTTGAACATATTGATTATATTCTCATCAATTTTAATTCCAGGAACTTCATTATTTATAAATTGTGCATTCTTATATCCCACTATTGGCATTATTCCACCAAATATAGGAACTTTTAAGCTTTGCGAAGACTTAATAATATTTTTTATAGCAGTATCTGTATAGGCAGGTTGTGTTAAAAAATAACTTATACCATTTTCAATTTTTGCAAATGCACGTTTCAGCTCAGCTTCAAAGTTTAATGCGTTGATATTCAATGCCCCTCCTATTTCAAATTCCTCTTTACCAAATATTTTGCTATTCAAACTAGAAATATAATTTGCAAGGTTTGAAGCATTGAGACTGAACACTCCCTTTACACTATTTCTTTCTATCTGAGCGATAGGATCCCCCGTAACAACTAAAACATTTCGCACCCCTTCAATATGAAGTCCTAGAAGTGCTGCTTTTATTCCTAACAGATTTTTATCTCTGCATGTAATATGAGGCATAGTAGGAATACTAGTCTCTCTCTGAATTTTTGCAGCCATAATAGCACTGTCAGCACGAGCTTTTGCCAGTGGTGAGTCTGCAATCGTAATTATATCGGCACCTGCCTGTTTCAGAAGAAATGCATCCCTGAGCATATACTCCCAGTTTGTATCAAACGGAGGATCTATTTCCACAAAAATCGGCTTTTTACTAGCTTTCAGCTTATGCAGGATGTTTTCATGTGAAGATGTAACTACTATGTTTTCTACTGGCTGAATAGTGTTTTTTACAGAAGACCCACTGCTGGACAATAGCTTTGCTGTGGCAGCAATATGGCGTGGAGTTGTTCCACAGCAGCCCCCAAGTATTTTCACTCCCAGCTTTTTAAGCTCAAGTATTTTTTCTGCAAAGTATTCTGAATTGTCAACATATACTGTTCTCCCACGCTCAGACGAGGGATATCCTGAGTTTGGCATTATTGATATCAGCTTGCCTTGGATATTTAAATCATTAACTAGTCTGCACATATGAGCAGGGCCACTGATGCAGTTGAAACCAAATGCATCAACTAAGCCACTGGTACTAATCTTGTTAGCAATATCCATATAAAAAAGTCCTTCTTTTGAATATCCATCTGGATACACCGCAAAGGAGGTTATAATTACTGTCTCTGGTTTATTTAAACGAATATATGCGGATAGTTCCAACAAAACGTCATAATGTGCGAATGTTTCAAATAAAAAATACTTAGCACCACACTCTATAAACATATCAACTATTTCTTTATATTCTTCAAAAGTCACATTGCCTTCAGTTACAGGTATTGGCCCAATATCAGCAAAAACCAAAACATTATGTCCTTTACATACATCTTGGGCTATCTCCCAGCCCTCTTTAATTATTTGTTCTACTTCTTGTTGTTCACAAGCTAATGAAAACCTATTTGCCCCAAACGTGTTGGACTTGATGGCATTGGAACCAGCTTCTATATACTCTTTATGAATATTATATATAGAAGCCTTGTCAGAAATATTCGCAAGCTCACACGCAATATTCTTATCATATTTAGATGAGTAATACGTACCCATAGCACCATCAAATAGGAGGTAATCTCTTTTTTCAAATATATTCATAGCATCCACGTTCCTCAAATCTTTATAGTTATGGTGTAATTCACCGTGTTAAAGCTCTTTGGAAAATATTATACGGTTTGTCAAGGTTTGAGTCAAGGAAATGACACATAAACACAGTAGAAGCATCAAAAAGAGACCCTCATAGTAGAATTCTAAATTCTCTATTATGAGGGCCTCTTTTTTTATATTATCTTACATAGCCTTTAATTAATCCTAGATTTAGAGCCTGTGGTTTTTCACAATTAGTTTTTAAATCTATAAACGTTCTTTTTTCTGCACTTTCATGGAATGCATGCATTATTTCAAGTACATGACATGCCAAATCTCCATTGGCTATATTAACTCTGTCATTACCGATTGCATCTGCCATATCAGCAACACCCAATCCTCTGCTATTCTCAGAGTATATATGTGTTAATGGCAAATTCTTGAACTCTTTTTCAAAATATGTCTGTATTTTCACATCTCCACCAAAGTTGTTTGGGTCAGGTACTATTAGAGTTCCTCTTGAACCATATATTTCAATTCTAGGAAGAGTGCTTCCCCAAACATCAAAACTGGTAATAACAGTAGCAATAGCACCATTTTTGAATTCTATCGTTCCAGTTACATGAGTTGGTACCTTAACATCTATAACCTTCCCAAATTTTTTCTCACTAGTTATTGTCCTTTGCTTAAATGTTATGGAATTCATCCCTGCTACAGTTTTCGCAGGGCCTATTAGTGAAACAAGTGCAGTGAGATAGTATGGTCCCATATCAAACATCGGACCTCCGCCAATATCATAGTAAAATTCAGGATCTGGATGCCAGCTCTCATGTCCATGACATACCATAAAGGCTGTCGCTCCTATTACATCTCCAATCAGACCATCATCTATTGCTTTCCTGCAAGTTTGAATTCCTGCTCCTAAAAACGTGTCAGGGGCACCACCAAGCATTAAATTATTTTTCTTTGCCAGTTCTTTAAGCTCAATACCCTGTTCTAGTTTTAAGGATAATGGTTTTTCCACATAAACATGTTTGCCAGCCTCTAAAACCTTTTTGCATATTTCAAAATGATCCTTTGGAGTAGACAAATTAACTATTATTTGTATTTCTTTGCATTTTAGAATCTCGTCCATCGTAAATATATTTTGAATATTATATTTCTTCTGCGCCTCCAACACTCTTTCTTCTATTAAGTCGCATATCGCCCATACTTCGGTATTAACAAAGGTTGACGTTAAGTTTTGTAGGTAAATATCACTTATATTACCACAGCCTATAATTCCAATTTTTATTTTTTCCATTCTAATTTCCTCACCTTCATCACAATTAATTACTCAACTTTACCCACTAGAATCATTAAATTAATTTATTTGCCCACAAAAAGCCGCGTCTCATAAGTTCACTTATCTCTGGAACATCAAACACATCTGCATGATGACCAAGAGAGGTATAAAACACTCGTCCTTTACCCCATTTCTTCGTATAAGCAATTGGCATTAAAACAGGACCATTTGCACTATGTGGTCCA
>DATCID010000029.1:0-15185 GCA_036507975.1 Ruminiclostridium sp. | reverse complement strand
GCATTATCCTCACCATATCTCTGCGTATAATCCTCTACGAGTGTAGCGTATCTGAGCTCACTTGGTTGCCAACCCCTTTCTATCCAACCAGAAGAGAACCAATAAGTTCCTGGGTACTTCGCAAAGTTGCTCTTATATTTTTCTTTTGAGCCCATTAGAAATGTAATGCAATCATGCGCTCTAGGTATTACCATAGGTATGCTTTTACTTGAGAGTCCAACTATACCATTACTGCATAAGCCATAGCCAATGATAATGTAATCATAATTGGGACAGGTATCATAGTAGTTATAGGGAAATTCACCATTCGCCTTGTCTACCTCAGCCTGAACCATTTCCCTTAGCTTATCTGGAGTATTGTGCAGCCCTTGATTTAAAAAGGTTACATCAGTGAAATGCTTTGATTGACTTGCTAAGTAAGAAATTTCTCTATTAAGCACATCACATGCAATTATTTTAAGCTTCAACATATTTTTATCACCTTAGTAATAACTAAATAATAACTCCCCATTTTTGAAGGGGCTATTTTATTATTTAGGTATTCCTTCATAGTTATTTTATATATCAAATTATATCAAAGTTTGACGGTAGACTGTAGAAATAATTTATACAATTATATAAATATTTTAGGCATTTATATAATAAATTTCTAGCTTTTGGAAATCCTTATTAATATTATAGTGTTGCTAAAATTAATGCTAAAAAACTCAAAAATGTTCAAGAATTAAGTGCTCAATAATTCTATACTCGAGTTATTACAAAAATAAAAAGGAGTGAATTGATATGATATTTAATAAATTGGCGTATGAAAATGTTAATGATTTTATTTATGGCGTATCTGAAAAGCCAGTCGTGTGTAAGAACGGGTTATCTATCGGTGGAGGTAAGATTTATCCAGAATTAAACTTTACTCTTCCGACCATGATGATTAATAAGGAAACCATGCCCGCAGTTATAAAAGAATACAAAGCGATGATAGAGGATGCTTGTAAGAGAGCCAAAGAATTATATGTCCCGGGCTTTGTAGTAGAAGTAGAGCTCTTGCCTCCTACCACCTACAACCCAGAATGGGGAATTGAGATAACTAAGGCTGTAAGAGAGATCATGTATGAGTATGAAGCAAAGCATGGACTAAAAAGTGTCATGAGGATTACACCAGTTGATATAAGAGAAGATAAAAAATCTCCACATATGTGGCATGGCAGTCATTGGGATGCTATAATGGAAACTTTTGAAGGCTGTGCTAAAGCAGGGGCAGATATGCTAGCAATCGAGTCTATAGGTGGTAAGGACATGCATGATGAGGCTATGATGTTCTGTGAAATAGACAAATCATTATTCTCTCTTGGTGTGCTTGGTGCTATGGATATGTCTAAGATGTGGAGAGAGATAAAGGAAATTGCTGATAGGACTGGAACAATTGCATCGGGTGACACTGCCTGTGGATTTGCAAACACTGTAATGGTACTTGCTGACAGAGGTTTTGTTCCTAAAATATTTGCAGCCGTTGTTCGCGTTATTTCAGCTGTAAGAAGCTTAGTTGCTATTGAAGAAGGTGCGGTTGGACCTCACAAGGATTGTGGTTATGAGGGTGTCTACGTTAAGGCAATTACAGGGACACCAATATCTATAGAGGGTAAATCCAGCGCTTGTGCCCATTTGAGTCCTGTTGGTAATATTGCAGCATGTGTAGCTGACCTTTGGAGTAATGAATCAGTTCAGAATATAAAACTACTTGGTGGAATGGCACCAACAGTGTCACTTGAGCAATTGGCATATGATTGTAGATTGATGAATACAGCAGCTGAAACAGGCAAGCAGAACGCCCTATTGCTCAGAGATTGGCTATGCGAGTCTGACAGTAAGTATGATCCACAAGCATATGTTTTGAGACCTGATGTAGTGATAGAAATTTCTAGAGAAATAATTAAGAAGAATACTCCATTTGAACGTTCAAAAGTTGCTGCAATGATGGCAATTGATATTCTAAACAAAGCTGTTGCAAGCAACAAAGTTCATATAAGTGAGAGGGAGCATGAATGGTTGCCTAAAATGCAGAGTCAGATTGAGGCTATTCCTGACGACCAAGAAAAGTTTATCTCGGAAATGTTCGAAAGAGATGGATCCGGCAAAATGGATCCCAAGAAATATGATCTTTAATATATAATAACATATAGGTTGTAGAAATAGCGTTGCAGTATTTGCTTTTTTTGCAACCTATATGTGTAATTAGGTCAAGTACACAACAATATTGATGTAAAATATTTGAATAAATTGATAAAAGGATGGGCTGACATATGATTAAGGTTAACGTGATTTCAGGTTTTCTAGGAGCAGGAAAGACAACGCTAATCAAACATTTAGCTAATGCACTTATAGATAATAATGAAAAGGTAGTAATTCTAGAAAATGAATTTGGGAAAGTGAGCATAGATGGCAAGATACTTGAGCTAGAAGGTCTCTCTGTCTATGAGATATCAAGCGGTTGTATCTGCTGCACTCTAAAGAATGATTTTATGAGCACACTCATAAGTATTGCCGATGATATTTGTCCTGACAGAATTCTTATAGAGCCTTCTGGAATATTTGTGTTAAGTGAGATGTATGACATTTTTAAAATTCCACTGATAAACTCTCGACTGACCTTCTGCTCGGCACTTACGGTAATTGATTGCGTTAATTTTCTTAAGCAAAGGCAGCATTATGGATATTTTTTCGAAAACCTAATAAGTTATGCCAATAGACTCATACTGAGTAAAACAACGGATATCTCAAGAAATACACTAATCAACATAATGGAGGAATTGCAAAGAATTAATCCTAGAGCTGATATAATCTCTGATGAGTGGACCTCAATGGGCAAAATTGATTTTTTAAGAATATTAGAGTCTGAAAAGAATGCTACAGTACTTGAGCACTCAAACTCTTATAGCGTACATACTCGCAGCAAACACGGAAGGCATGATTTTATGACTTTTAGCTTAGTACCACAGGGCAAATGGTGCAAAACCAGCCTCGCAGAAAAGCTATCTAGTCTCGTGGCGGGTTGCTTTGGAGGATTGCTTAGGGCAAAAGGACATGTACCTATTGAAAATGGTATGTTAGAATTCCACTATGTCGACGGCTCTTATTAAATAACACAAATTGCACAAGAAATTGAGCCTTCAGTATGCTTCATTGGTGAAGACTTAGATAAGAAGGGCATATCAGAGTTATTTAGAAAGTAACCGCTAACCCTGACCTCTAGTTGTTCTATATTTGCCAGGAGTGATTCCAACCTCCTTTTTAAATACCTTTGTAAAATAGCTCTGATCATCAAAGCCAACTAAGGTTGAGATATCTGATAATGGTATGGTGTTATTCACCAAAAGGCTTTTGCTTGAATTGATACGAACCTTATTTACGTAGGATACGAATGTACAATTCATTTCAATTTTGAAGATTTTACTGAAATATGATGGATTCAGAAACACATGATTTGCGACATCTTCAAGTGTTATTTGCTCAATATAATTTCTTTTAATATAGTCCAAAGCCTTGTAAATGACGTCCTTATGACGTATATCAGCAAGATTAAAAACACAGTCGGTAAATCTATTCAATATTTTGGACAGCCAAAAAGTAAGATCTTCAACAGTTTTATATTGATAAATTTCTGAGAGGTATCTGAAATTCAAGCCAAATATTTCCTCTACATTTGCGCCACCTTCTACTGCAGCTCTTGAGAGCAAAACTATAAGTTCAAGAATTCTAGCCCTAGTTATCTCAAAGTCATTACCTGAAGAAAAGAATACATATCCTAGTATCTCATTCAATATTCTTTGTGACTCATGCTTATCACCGAGTGCAATTTTTGAGAGCAAAACCCTTTCTTTTTCAAAAGGATAGCTTGAATAATCATTGTTCTTAGCATCAAGTGACTTCATATAGTGTATCCATTGTGATACGTCTGACTGAAGCTCATCCGATTGATTTTTTTGTTCATGCTTTGAACTTTTATATTCAGAAGAATTCGATGCAACAATTGAAAGCAACTCTGATAGGTTGCTTACTCTTTCAGGCTCTATTATAGGAACATTATTTATACACTCATTTAACTCACAGACCTGCTCGTCACTCAAACCATTTTCTTTAATAATATCCTTTAACATAAACTCGTCGGGATTTACCATTAAAACTGGTCCACCAATAAAAGCACCTAATAATGTATCATTAATAATAATCGGTGATGCCCAGTGTACAAATCCCATAGGACAGAAGAAAACATATTTTCCTCCAAACCTTTCCGCTTGATAACTCCCATAAAGATGGACACTAGAACATTTGGAAGTTTTATTTGTGGCATCTTGTATTTTCTGGCATATGCCACAAAGCTTTGCATTTTTACTATGATTGTATATGCAAACGCCTTTAGAATCAATAATAAAACTTTCTATTCCGGTAGACTGACTATATGCTTTTATGCTTTTTATAGCTTTTTCCAGATTGAAAGTATTCTCAATTGTATCTTTAAATAGCTCCCTCATGGTAAAGTCCTTCTCCCTCGTATATCGAATTATAATATTATCTATAAAACATTATACGCCAAAAATAAAATTAGTAAACATAACTTTTTAGTTGCAAAAAGGAACTCTAAAGAAAACTTGGCTTCCGCCAAGCCTTACGGCGCCGACGGAAGCCTCAGTTGCACTTATACTTTCGTTAAGTACAAAATAATTCCTCAGAGTTCCACTTCTTTTAAGGACATTTTTTCTAACTATTAGTTTGATGTGCAAGCTGCAACTGCTGCATCAGCTGCTGAAGCTGCATCAGGAGTGTAAATATCAGCTGCTATTTTCTCACAATAACTCTGTGTTACAGGTGCTCCGCCAATCATAATAGTAACTTTGTCACGAATTCCAGCTTTTGTAGCTGCTTTTATTACATTTTCAATTTCGCCCATTGTAGTGGTTAAAAGAGCGGAACAGCATATTATCTGCGCATTTTCTTGAATTGCTATCTCTATAAATTTCTCAGCTGGAACATCTACGCCAATATCTATGACTTCTAAGCCTTTTCCTTCCATCATCATTCTTACTAGGTTCTTACCAATATCATGCAAGTCGCCTGAAACTGTTCCTAGAACTACTTTGCCTGCAGCTTTAACTCCACTTGAAGCAAGCAAAGGCTTTAATATTTCTGTGCCAGCATTCATTGCTCTAGCAGCTATAAGTACATCAGGTACATAAACTTCATCCTTCTTAAATTTCTCACCAATTATACCCATACCAGCTAATAGACCTTTTTTTAGTATGTCTTCAGCACTAAATCCCTCAGCTATTGCTTGATTAACTAATTCTTTTACAATCTTTGCTTTACCAATTTGAAGATTTTCAGAAATTTCATTTAATATACTCATTGTACAATCCTCCATCTATATATTATGACTTTTATGAATAAGCAAATAGTTTCAGCTTATTTTAATACACTCATTTTATTATATAAGTACTTGTCTGTATTGCAAATATTATATCTTTTTTGTACTTTCTAATGTTTATTACGAACAAATCATTAAATTTTATAAATAAACATTAAAATCATTTGCGAAATACCTCTATTTTAAATAAACATTATAATTTTTTCATGTGATAAATACTTACTAATAATCACAAAATAGTTATACAAATTGATCATTGTATTCTTTAGAATTAAGACAATGAATTCAAGTATGGAGGTTATTATATGAAATTGAATATGAAGAATTGGCTCAAAGAGATGCTTGATGCTGACGTAAAAAAAGCTATGCCTGTATTATCGTTCCCATCAATTACTCTAATGGGTATAAGTGTTGTTGATCTTATATCAAACAGTGAAAAGCAGTCAATGGGAATGAAACTTATTGCAGAAAAATGTGATACAGCTGCATCCTTAAGCATGATGGATTTATCAATTGAGGCCGAGGCATTTGGCGCACAAATTAGAGCTTTAGGAGATGAGGTTCCAACAGTAATAGGTCAGTTTATTAAAAATGAAGATGATGCAAAGGAACTTAAAGTTCCACAAGTTGGAGCAGGTCGTACCGGTGTGTACATTGAGGCAATTGGAAAAGCTTCAAAGCTAATAACTGATCGTCCAGTCTTTGCAGGTGTAATTGGTCCTTTCTCTCTAGCAGGCAGACTTATGGACATGACTGAGATCATGATTAATTGTCAAGTCGAGCCTGATATGGTTCATGAAACACTGAAAAAAACTACTCAGTTTATTATTGAATATATTAAGGCATATAAAGCGGTTGGAGCAAATGGAGTTGTTCTTGCTGAGCCGGCTGCAGGACTTCTCTCACCAAAACTTATTGCTGAGTTTTCCTCAAAATATGTAAAGGAAATTGTTGAAGCAGTTCAAGATGATAACTTTATACTTATTTATCACAATTGTGGTAACACAATTCCGCTGATTGATTCTATCTCGTCAGTTGGAGCAGCTGCATACCATTTTGGAAATGCAATTAAAATGTCCAGAATGCTCGAGCTTATTCCGTCAGATACTATTGCACTAGGTAATGTAGATCCTTCAAGCCAGTTTAGGAATGGTACCCCCGAATCTGTTCGAGAGGCTACCTTGAAGATTATGAAGGAATGCTGCCAACATAAAAATTTCATTATTTCTTCAGGCTGTGATATTCCTCCTCTTTCAAGTTGGGAGAACATTAGCGCGTTTTTTGATGCTGTTAATGAATTCTATAAGTCTTGATAATTACCATGCTATGCAAGATGAAATCCCCAAATCCTTTAACAAGATTTAGGGATTATTCATGCATCAATTAGATTGGAATCATCTATTTCTTTATTCCTAAAATAATCAAGTCCCTGCAAATACTTTTCACTTTTTACCATTATTCAAAATCAACCGTCTGATGCAATTCAGAAGATTTAAATGCAGCTTCAATAACCTTCATAACCCTCATAACTTGAGTGTTTTTAACAATTATTTCTTCCTTGCCTTCAATTGTATTTAAAACATTCATATAAAAATCCTTTACATCCGAGTCCAATCTAAAAATCGGCTTAATTTCTACCGTATCCTCGCCTCTTGGAGCCATTGTCTTCGTAAGTCCTGCACCGGCTTCAATAGGCTTGGCATCTTTATCATCATATTTAGTCAGTGTAGCGATATTTCCACCCATATCCCAATCATCAATAGCAGCAGTACCATTGCTCCCAGCCATATACCATAAAGGAAGAGAAATATAATTGTTTGTCTGCACCTCTACAAAAGCAGTCTTTCCACTTTTGAAATCAAGCATCAGCTGAAAACCGTCATCTACATCGTTACCAAGGATATAACTCATACGGCAATATATTTTTTCAATCTTATCATCAATCATAACCAAAACTCTGTCTATAAGGTGTACACCCCAATCCAGCATCATTCCACCACCATATTGTTTTTCGTGACGCCAATCACCCGGAATACCCCTTGATCCGATTACTCTTGACTCAACATTGTATATTTCACCTATAATTTTTTCATCCAGTATCTTTTTCATAACCAAATAATCTTCATCCCATCGTCTGTTTTGGTGTACAACAAATATACGTTTATTTCTGTCTGCAGCATCTATTATTTCTGCAAGTTCATCACTTGACAACGCAACTGGTTTCTCACAGATTACATGTTTACCTGCATCAAGGGCTTTTACAGCTATATTCTTGTGTAAATGATTTGGAGTGGCGATAAGTACTATATCTACTGTGTCATCCTTTAGTATATCCTCAAAACTATGATAGGACTTTAGTCCATTCTCTCTGGCCTCAGCTTGTTTACCCTCTGAAATGTCAAATATACCCGAAATACTAATATTCGGCACATCTTTTAAAAGCCTGGAATGTTGACTTCCCATACCACCATATCCAACTATCGCTAATTTATAGTTTTCTTTCATGTAATAAGCCTCCTCTAAAAATAAATGACAATGATCAATAATCTATCCTAATAGTATTATCATAAAACCATTAGGAAATCAAGTAAGTTAATTATTTAAGTTCTCCTGTTTTTTTACATAAGCTAAGGTTTTTCCGGGTTATACTTCCTGTCGGGCAAACCTTTGTACATTCACCACAATTCATACAAAGTTCTGGTATAATCTCCGCAAGGGATCCACTAAGCTTAATTGCATTTACTGTACACACTTTGGTACACTTTCCACATCCGATACAGCCGACACTGCAGTTTATTCTAACTATATTGCCCTTATCAAGGCTCTTGCAACTTACTGAGTATTCGTTGCAAACAGGTACCATTTCAATAATTTTCTTTGGGCAAGCTTTTATACATTTACCACAAGATGTGCATTTTTCCTGTATGACCTTTGCTACGCCATTCTCCACTACAATTGCACCAAACCCGCATACTGTTACACAGTTTCCCATCCCTAAACAACCGTAGCTACAGGCAGAGGGTCCTCCGTAGAGGTTTGCTGCTGCTGTACAATCAGAAATACCCGAATACCTAAATTTATTTGCACAGCTACTATCAGTACCATTGCACATGACTCTGGCAGTTTTCTCCTCCATTGTCCCTGCATCAGCACCAATAATCTGAGCTATTAGAGCTGCAACCTGCTTTCCTCCTATAGGACAGCCACTTACAGAACATTTTCCCGCAACTATACCTTCTGAAAATCCATCACACCCTGTTTGCCCACACGCACCGCAGTTTGCTCCAGGTAAAACCTCTCGTATTTTTGCTACTCTTTCATCCACCTTGACTTCAAACTTTTTTGAAGCAAAGGCAAGACCCAATCCAAATATAATACCCAGTCCCCCTATAATAGAAACTGGAATGATTAAATCCATTTTAACACCCCCTTATTAATTTGAAAACAAGCCTTGAAATCCGAAAAACGCCACTGAAACCAAAGCTGCTGCAATAAGTGTGATAGGAAGTCCTTTAAGAGATTCTGGCACATCGCTATGTTCGATTCTCTCCCTCACCCCTGCAAAAAGGATTAAAGCCAGCGTAAATCCCAATCCTGCACCAAAACTGTATGAAACAGCTTTTAGAAAGCTATATTCCCTTTGAATATTAATAAGAGCAACACCAAGAACTGCACAGTTTGTTGTTATCAAAGGAAGATATATACCAAGTGACCTGTAGAGTGGAGGTGTAACCTTCTTAAGAACAATTTCCACAAATTGTACCAGAGCAGCAATAACTAGGATAAAGGCTATTGTCTGGAGATAATCCAATCCATATCGTACAAGAAGGAACTCATTTAAAATCCAAGTTACTGCAGAAGCAATAGTCATTACAAAAACAACTGCTACACTCATTCCGATTGCTGTATCAAGCTTCTTTGAAACTCCAAGGAATGGGCATATACCAAGAAACTTTACCAAGACAAAATTTTCAACTAGTATAGCACCCATAATCAGTATTATAAAATCTTTCATTACACTCCCGCCTCCTTATGCCCCTCACAGGATTCGCATTGCAGCTCACATGTATGGCATCCAGTTTTCGTCACTTTGACAGAGGTAAACTTATTTAAAATTGCCATAATAATACCAAAAGCTAAAAAGCCTCCAGGCGGAAGTATCATTATAATCGCAGGATCGAACAATTCTGCTGTAATTGTTATTCCAAACAAAGTACCATTACCCAGAAGTTCTCTTAATGAACCTATTGCCACAAGGGCCAGTGTAAACCCGATACCCATACCTATTGCGTCCATAATGGATAGCTTCACATCATTTTTACTCGCAAACATTTCCGCCCTTGCAAGTATAATACAATTAACAACAATTAATGGGATATAGATACCCAGTGCTTTATCAAGCGAAGGTAAATATGCCTTTAATAACAGTTGAACTATTGTTACAAACCCAGCAATAATAGTAACAAATGCCGGAATTCTTACTTTGTCTGGTATCACCTTGCGGGTCATGGAAATTGCCGTATTAGAACCCAGGAGAACTACCGCTGTGGCCAGTCCCATCCCTATTCCATTAATAGCGGATGTTGTTACTGCCAGTGTTGGGCAGGTTCCCAGAACAAGCCTTAAAGTGGGATTCTCTCTTAAAATACCATTAGTTAGTGTTTTCATGGTACTTTTCATCTTAATACTCTTTTCTGACATATTACAATCCCTCCATTTTAGCAAGCTTTGCCGAAATATCAATTGCAGCCTGAACAGCTTTAACCACCGCTTTTGATGTTATTGTGGCACCACTAATGGCTTCAACTTCTTCTGGTTTTGACTTCTTCCCCTTTATGACAGTTAAAGGTCCTTCAGGTTTTATATTTGTTAGCTGGGATTTAAAAGGAGCTTCTTTAGCTTTTGATCCAAGTCCCGGTGTCTCACTGTTCTGACCGATTATTATACCAGAGGACTCTCCTTTAGAATTAATTCCTACTGTAATATTAATTATTCCGCCATAGCCCTTGGACTCAAGGGAAAATACATAACCTTGAACTTTACGGTCCTTAATACCCTTATAAGCTTCTTTTACAAGAGTAAAATCAGGGTTTTGCTGGATTAATTCTTCAATATTATTAATCTTTTCAAAGGAGTCTGCCATTGTCAGCACTTCTTTCCTTGCTGCAAGTGCATCTTGGGTAGCACGTTCCTCTATCTTGCTCTTTGTCACCGAATAAGTAAAAGCAAGGCATAATGAGACAATGATGCAAACAAAAAATAATGTAGCAGCTGGTTTAATAATATCACGCACTTGCTTTTTCACCTCCAAAGCTTTTGGGTACACAGTATCTGTTAATAAGCGGTGTAACTATATTCATAAGCAGTATTGCAAACGATACCCCTTCAGGGTAGTTTGTATACAAGCGTATAACTCCTGTTAATATCCCACAACCCAAACCCATTATTATTTTGCCTTTGAAGGTTATAGGTGAAGTCGAATAGTCTGTAGCCATAAAAAACGCTCCCAGTATCAGTCCACCTGAAAGAACATGATATACAAAGTCACCTGTAAAGAAAGAATTACCACTAAACACCCAGGTAAATAGAGCTAGAGACCCTATGAATGCTAAAGGAATTTCAGGAGTAATAACCTTCCTGTATAAAAGGTAACCTGCTCCTATAAGCAGTGCAATTACTGAAGTTTCTCCAATACAGCCTGCTATATTTCCTGTAAAAAGATTCATATAGCCTGGCAAACCGCCTTCTACAACTTCCTTGCCCTTCTTTATTAACTCAAGAGGTGTAGCCGAAGAAATGGCATCACTTCCCGGAGCAACCCATTTGGTCATTTGTACAGGCCATGATACTAGAAGTATAACTCTTGCGGTAAGAGCTGGATTCATAAAATTCTGCCCTAAACCACCAAAAAGTTGCTTCACTATTATTATGGCTACTGCGCCTCCAACAGCTGCAATCCAAAATGGTAAAGTTACAGAAAAATTCAAGGCAAGCAGAATTCCTGTAACAACAGCACTCAAATCAGAGAGTGAAGACGCCCTCTTCATTGCCTTACGGGCCAGGTATTCAGATAACATGCAAGCTCCAACTGTAACCAAAACAAGCAGAAACGCTCTTGTCCTAAAGAAAAACACCCCAGCTATAACAGCAGGTGTAAGAGCAATAATAACATCAAGCATTATATTTCTTGTAGTATCCGCACTCCTTAAATGAGGAGAAGAAGACACTAATAATTGATCCCCCACAAATTGTCCCCCCTTACTTATTCGATGCCGCCTGCCTAACCATGTTTTTCCCCAGCCTCAGAGACTGAACGAGCTGCCTTTTAGCAGGGCATACATAAGAACAGCTTCCACACTCTATACAGTCCATAACGTGGTAATTGTTAAGAACCTCAATATCACTATATATTACCCCCTGATTTATGCTTAACGGCAACAGGTTCATCGGGCATGCCCTAACACATTTACCACATCGAATACAAACACTTTCGGAAGGCAGTACTGCTTCACTTTCATTAAAGGCAAGTAATGCATTGGTGTGCTTTAATACCGAAGTTTGCAAAGAATACTGAGCTATTCCCATCATTGGTCCGCCCATTAGAACTTTTCCGGGCTCCGATTTGAAACCACCACAGAAATTGAATACATCTATAAGTGGCGTGCCGATTAGAACTTCGACATTGGAGGGATTCTTTACTGCTGAACCGTCCACAGTAACTTTCTTTTTAATAAGCGGCATACCTGTTTTAATGTGTTCTGCTATAAACGATACGCTGTTTACATTCATTACAATAACTCCAACATCGGATGGCAGCCTTCCAGGAGGCACCTTTCTGCCAGTCACAGAATAAATCAGCATCTTTTCTGCGCCTTGGGGATAACGTGATTTAAGCTTGATTACATTAATATTATTATGGTTATTCGCCATATCACTCAGCACTTTAATTGCCTCAGGCTTGTTATCCTCTATACCAATCCAAATATTCTTAAAGTGCATCAATTCCAAAAGAATTTCAATTCCGCACATAATGTTCCAGGAGTTTTCCATTATTTCTCTATAGTCTGAAGTTATATATGGCTCACACTCTGCTCCATTTATAATAAGTGTATCTATTATCTTCTCTGGAGGCGGTGAGAGCTTTACATGAGCAGGAAATCCTGCTCCCCCAAGTCCTACCAGCCCTGATTTCCTAATAACCTCCAAAAACTCGCTTTTGTTTGAATAAACTGGTGGTGTTACTTCTTCATGAATTTCCTGATTTCCATCACTTTGAATTTCAACTGTTGTAACATGATCACCACTAGCATAAAGTTTTGAAGATACATCTGTTACAGTACCCGACACGCTGGAATGTACTGGAGAGGATACATATGCGTCGGATTTGCCTAACACTTGACCGACTTTTACAATGTCACCCTTTTTGACTGTCGGTTCACACGGTACACCAATATGTTGAAGCATCGGTATAAATACCTTTTCTGGCACATCAAGCTTAACCGTTTCACATTTTGAAGTATTTTTTCTGTGAGGAATATTTGCTCCCCCATTAAATCTTTGCTTTGAAAATAACATACTCCCCCTCCAATCCTAATGTGTAGCGAAATTATAGTAGATATGAAATTAGATTTTTTTAATCCCCTTAGAAGGTGGTACTTGCTGATATATAATTTAGATAGTCTATTTTCAAGCGATAGTGCTCATTTGCATTTAAATTTTATAATCTTAATTGTGTTTCTTAGTTGTAAACTTTTGCTCTTGAGAATTAATAATTTAAACCTTTTCATAGGCTAATAGAATCATAATACAGTAATTAATGTAATAAAACAAGCAATCAATATTGTCAATTTTGTATATATTATAGATATAAGTCCTATAGTCAACAAGAACTAGTTTATGCGCATGTAAAAAGACACTCTATCGTTTCCGATAAAGTGTCTTTTTGTTTGGAGGCGCTACCCAGATTTGAACTGGGGATAGAGGTTTTGCAGACCCGAACTGTCAAGCCTTGTATTGCGACATTCTCATGGGCTCTAGGGTATATGTAGTTGTGTGGTATTAGATCAGTATTACAATAGAAACCACGACTACTAATTCAAACTTATGCTGTTTTTAGAGGAACGTCAAGAGGGTGCTTTTTAAAAAAAACTCAATAATTATCATATACATGAAAAGTTGACTTGACTATTATTGATATACCCTTACATAGTCAACATACAAATCTACTGAATCACCATATCGAGAAAGGTCTACTGGCCATCCACCGCCAAGCTCATTATTGATCATAAAATACATGCCTTGAGTCTTACAAATTTCAAGGGTCGGATGTGACCATACTAAGACATTATCAAGGTAGTATTCTGTATTTAAAGGACCGACTTTACAACCATAAGTATGGAATGCTTGTGAAACATTAGCACCACCACCAACCGGAGCTGTGTAAATTCTATTTCCCCCATGTTCAGTACCATAGCCCCATTCATGCCTTGTAGCCCAGTAACTTCCTGCATCAGAACCATAAGCTTCAATAATATCTACTTCGTTACATGTAGGATCACCGCCAACATGAGCGCCTTGTGTTAGTAACCAAAAACCAGGCAAGGTTCCTGTTGCAGTTGGTGCTAACATCCTGCATTCAAAGTAACCAAACAAAGGGGCTATCCCCGTTCCGTCATTTCTCTCTGAGGTAAGCATACCACTGGTATATTCACGTTTCCATCCCATAGGATCTGCTGCATTAACATTTTTAGAGGCACGAATCGTCATATATGAATCTTTCTGATAGAATGGATTATATTGTCCGCCATAGTCAGCACAAATTGCATCACCGTAGTCAGTATTATCCGGTTTTATAGAGTTATAAGTTGCTCCGGCACCACCACGCGAGATTGTAGGCATGCTGGTGAAGTCATCAGAGAAAACCAGGCTCATACCTGCAGTTTGCGCTGGTGCAGGTGCACTTGCAGTTCCTTCTTTCCAGCTTACTCCACCTTCATTGTAAAGTTGCAGGTAACAATTATCGCTATTGGTGAAATTGGGATCGCCTTCAACTGAATCCCAAGCACTTAATAAAATAGTTACAGGACCATGTGGATAATCATTAGCAGGGAAGGTAATTGTACCAAAACCATCTGCATCCGGTGTAACTCTCTGGAACTTAGAATTATATCCTAATGGATTTGTATTCAATGCATCTGGCTGGTGCCAACTGCTAGCCCATACATTCTTCATACGAGGTGCAATGAATTGGATTGTTACTGTCCCGTTGATTGTTGATCTATAAGTAGGACTAATCACGCTAGTCTGCCACACAGGATAATTTTCAAGACCTGGTTTTGGTGTAGGAATAGGAGCACCAATACGTGTTCCAAATACTTCAAATTCAGTTAATCCGCTTGATGACAGTGACTGATGTATTAATACCACTCTCACCTTTGTCGTACTAACTTGAGTAAAAGTAACCGTATTTGTAACATTTCCTTGAGGTGCAAAAGGAGATTTTACTTGGTTTGATAAGTCTATCCAAGAGGTTCCGTTCCAGTATTGCATATTATAGCTTGCTGGCGTCTTTACTCCGCCTCCATCATCATATATATTAAGCTTTGAAGAGCTTATAGACATAAGTGTACCAAAATCTATTTCTACCCAATCTGATGTACTTTGGGTTCCATAACTAGTCCATCTATCATGTGGACCGGTATAGTGTATTACTCCATTGTTTACCTGATAAATATTATCTCCAGCATTCGTGTATGAAGCGGATGGTAAT
>DATCID010000028.1:0-16272 GCA_036507975.1 Ruminiclostridium sp. | reverse complement strand
GCTTGCAACACCCGAAGTCTGTAGTCTAACCGTAAGGAGGACGCAGCCGAAGGTGGGGCCAGTGATTGGGGTGAAGTCGTAACAAGGTAGCCGTAGGAGAACCTGCGGCTGGATCACCTCCTTTCTAGGGAGAAAAGTCAGCGTAAAAACTGGCTAAGTGCCAAGTCGAATAAAAAGGCACAACAGTCTGGTAATAGATATTTACTCTGTTTAATTTTGAGTGACCTATAGGTCTAATATGGTTTATAGAGCTATCTAGTGAAAATTAGATAGTTTTTTTACGTTTGACTATTTACAATAAAAGTAAACAATGCTACTATATAACTGTTAATATATGTATTATAATGTGATTCCTAAGTGAATGGAGGAGATAGTTAATGAATAATTTAAAACGGATGAAAGTAATAATTTTTATCATAACTGATATGATGTTAGTTAATTTCTCATACGTGGTTTCATATTATTTAAGATTTAATTTTTCTTTTCCAGGTAGAGAGTTAGAAGTTTATAAAAGAAATGCATTAATTATAACTTTAGTTTATATAGCTACATTTTTTCTGTTTAAATTTTATAAAAGTCTCTGGAATTATGCTGGGATGGATGAGTTTATGCTTACAATAGTAGCTTGTATTCTAGCTAGCATTGAATGCAGCTTGATCTTCTTAAAACTAAATAGCATACTGCCACTAAGCATTCGCATAATGGCAGCAGGTATTAGCATAATCTTTATATTAGGCTTTAGAATGTCCTTTAGAATAGCAAGAAGATATCACACTTTTTTTAAAAGAAGGAAATATAGGAATGCTAAGAATGTTATGATAATTGGAGCGGGACAAGCTGCTACAATGGTTATAAAAGAGATGCAAAGATGCAAGGCACTAAACTATAAGCCTAGAGTGATGATAGATGACGATAGAAACAAACATGGTACTTATGTTGCGGGTGTTAAGGTAATGGGCAATAGAACCAGAATAATACCCCTAGCGATTAGATACAAGATAGATGAAATATTAATTGCCATTTCATCCATTGATGAAAAAAACAAAAAAGCCTTATTTGATATATGCATTGAAACTGGATGTAAAGTAAAATTGATTCCAGGAATCTATGAGATTATTGATGGAAAGATAACTTTAAATAATATAAGAGATGTAAATATTGAAGACTTATTAGAAAGAGAACCTGTGAAGTTAAATATGGAATTCATAAATGATTATATAAGAAGCAAGATTGTCATAGTAACTGGGGGAGGAGGGTCTATAGGATCAGAACTTTGCAGGCAAATTGTAAAATATAATCCTAAACAACTGATAATATTAGAAAACTATGAAAATAGCGCCTATGATCTTCAACAGGAATTTAGGAGGAAAGGAATAAAAATTGATATAAGATTTATTATAGCTTCCATAAGGGATAAGAAAAGAATTAACTATATATTTAATGAATACAGACCAGAAATAGTCTTCCATACAGCAGCTCATAAACATGCACCTCTAATGGAAGAGAATCCTGTTGAGGCTATTAAAAATAATATATTTGGAACACTAAATTTAGCAGAGTGTGCAGATAAATACGGAGTGGAAAAGTTTGTTATGATATCAACTGACAAGGCAGCTAATCCAACTAACATAATGGGTGCTACAAAGAAAGTATGTGAAATGATTGTTCAATCAATGTCGTATAAAAGTAGAACAAAGTTTTTAGCAGTTAGATTTGGTAATTTACTGGGAAGTAATGGATCAATAGTCCCTTTATTTCTTAAACAAATCCGTGAGGGAGGCCCAATTGCAGTAGCTCATAGGGACGTATATAAATTCTTTATGAGTATTCCAGAGGCAGCTCAATTAGTACTTCAAACACCTACCTTAGCAAAGGGAGGGGAGGTATTTGCACTGGATATGGGGGAACCAGTAAATATTTATGATTTAGCATGCAAAATCATAAAGCTTTCAGGAATGGAACCCAATAAGGACATAGCTATAGAATTTGTAGGTCTTCAGCCAGGAGAAAAATTATATGAAGAATTAAGTACATCTGAGGAAGGTCTTAGAAAAACTTCTAATAAGCAGATATTTATATGTAAGCCTACCTTTTATATATTTGAATTATTGAAAAAGCAATTAGATGAAATTCAAAAAGTAGTAGAAAAAGAAAATGAGGAGGATAACAAGGAAGTAATAATCAAGATGTTAGAGGAACTTGTACCTACTTATAAAAGATATAATATGAGAGAAGAAGAAAAAGTGTTGGAAATTCAATATAATAATATATTAGCGAAGTAAGAAGCATAAAAGGCTTCTTGCTTTTTTTTCAATGGGTTCGTTTCCCAGGTAAATGTATAGTAATTATCATAAAAAAGCATGTATATTATAATATTTAGTGAAACTTAAAATTTTTAACTTTACTAAGTCCGATTTTTAGAGCATTGTGTTGAATCATGTAATTATCCTCTTCTTTTTTAACTTTTGATAAAAGCTAAAATACTTATTGATACCCCAAATATCTGAACTGGATATGCCCTTAAAACCATTTCTTGTCCTAAAGTATTAAGAAAGAAATATACAATACCTGTTACTAAGCCGACCAATGCTATTTCCTTAAATCTTTTTTTATCTACGAGTTTCCACCAAATAACTCAATAAATAGTAACAATGATGAATATGCACCACCACTTTAATGAAAACAAAGTTTCAGTTGTCCAATGTTTATATTGAATCTCAAATATTTGTTTCCTAAGTTCTATAATTTTATCAATAGCATCCATGTAACACCTTATATTTATTTTTTAGTATTCTCGAAAACTCGCCAAGCATCAATTTTGCTTGGCTTTAATTTTTTAACATATGGTATTTATTACCAACAACTTGTTAGGAGTGATTTTATGTTAACTGTAAAATTTTCTCATAGTCAATACCAGGATTTTGTTCATGCTTCTTTGAATCGTTACTTTATTCTTTCTGGCCAGCAGGTCGCTATTTTTACTAAATCTGACCTTATTCTAAAGCTTTGGGTAGCTGATATTACAGGTATTGCTTTTCTACTTAAAAGTCGTTATTCAAATTCAAACAAAGGTGATCCTCCTAAAGACCCCGTTGCACTCTTTAGGTCCTATCCACATTAAATGTGTTTCCCGTAAACGCTCGCGCTTCTAAAACTAACTGTTGGGATAATGCGCCAATGGAATCTTTCTGGGGTAAATTAAAATGTGAATGGCTATATGGCACCCACTTTAAAACTCGCGAAGAAGCCCGTGCAGCTGTATTTGAATATGTTGAGGTATTATTGTACGAAAACAAGAGATAATGCGAGTTTGGAGTGTCTAGTTTATCGGGGAAGGGTCAATCCTCTATATTTGTGATTGACTTCTCCAATAAGGTTTTATACACTTGTCATAAAACATCCTAACATTGATTATACATAAAAGGAATCAAGTAGATTACAAGGTTAAAGGCCAAGCATATAGAGAATACGAAAGGATGGTGTTACGTCAAGAATACAATTTTTACGTAACTATGTAAAATGTACAAACTCATGATTGTAGATGATGAATTTAATATACGTGATGGTCTTGCAAATACAACCCCATGGGATAATATTGATGTAAAGGTTGTAGGTACAGCCATTGACGGGATAGATGCCCTTGCGAAATTAGAAGATTTTTCTCCGGACATTATAATAACTGATGTAAATATGGATAACATGGATGGTCTGGATTTTATAGATAACATAACGCGAAAATACCCTTTTATTAAGATAATTATTTTAAGCGGTTATGATGATTTTCAATATGTACAGAGGGCACTTGCACTTAAAGTGTATTCTTATCTAATGAAACCGATATCTCAAAAGGAATTAATAAGAGTTGTAAAAAATCTGATTTCCGAAATTGAGGCTGATAGAGGGCTTAGAGAAAAAGTTAATTCTATGGAAACTGAGATAGAAAATAGCAAAACTATATTGGTTGAGAGGTTTTTGTTTGATCTTATGTATGGAAATATTGAAAGCATAACTGAACTTAATGCACGGCTTGAATTTTTGGGTATTAGTTTCAATAAACCTTGTTATACCTGTCTTCTCATTACGGTTTCGGAACAATATAAAATAATTAGAGATTATGGTATGAAGAAACTTCAAAGCTTTACATTTAGTATCAGAGAAATTTTCATAAATATAATGAGCAAAAATAAAATTTGGTCACTTCTTGGAGAATACAGCAACTTAACGCTCTTAATAGGATGCGATATTGAGAATAAAGATCAATTTAATGAACAACTTGCAAATGACCTAGAGAAGGCCTTAG
The DNA here is from genome assembly GCA_036507975.1 of Ruminiclostridium sp. Classification (GTDB taxonomy): domain Bacteria; phylum Bacillota; class Clostridia; order Acetivibrionales; family DSM-1351; genus Ruminiclostridium. Next base: position 11,972 of record DATCID010000028.1, on the reverse strand, counting down.
AATACATTACGATACTGCTTGGCATAAAGGTTACAATTACAGTAGGTGGTACGTACAGAAGTCTCCTGGATATTTCAAAATCCTATAGTGAAGCAGCGCTAGCTAAGGAACATAATACTATTTCCGACAAATCAAACATCATTTATATAAATGATGTTCGGGCATTTAGTGATTCGCATTCTATATACTCAGCTAAAAATGAAAAATTACTACTTAAAAGTTTCATTGATTCAGATGAAGATAAAATAGGTGAGATAATCAGAGATTTATTTGATGAAATAGAAACTAAAAAATATACAAAAGAAAAAATAAGGATTGAAATCATGGGTTTACTTGGGATGGTTTCAAAGAAAGCAATGGATATGGGAATGGACATATATGAGTTGTATGACCACATCTTACTTGACCCTTATACGGCGCTTGAAATTTATAAGTCGCGAGACGAGATGGAAAATTGGTTTAAGAATATCGTTATTAAAACTATACGTGAGATAAAAGACCGTCAGATATTTGACATAAAAAATGTAATAATGAAAGCTGATGAATACCTGCAGGAGAACTATGCAAACCCAGATACATCACTTATTACTATTTCTGAATATTTGCACCTTAGTTCCTCCTATTTTAGTAGAATATATAAAAAGGAAACAGGAGAAAATTATGTGAAAGCATTAACTAGAATTCGGATGAATAAGGCAAGAAAGCTGCTTAAAGATACCAATGAAAAGATATTTAATATATCGGAGGATACGGGGTATACTGATTGCAAGTATTTTTGTACGCTTTTTAAAAAATACTTTGGGTATACTCCTGTCGAATTTAGAGAGAAGTGAACTCGTCCAACTACTCCGGGTAGCGTGGCTTCAGATGGAGACTCTACTCCACCTAAAGCAAAGATCTCGCTTCGAACTTATTGAGGAGTTAATCTTGAAACTAGGTAAACTTCATGAAGGGATGTTTGAGATGGAATGTTAAAGATAGTAGCTGTTTTTACGCAAAAGATGAGTATAACTTGGCGGTTGATTTTATATTTCTCTCTTATTTTACTTGTGCAGATGATTTTTATCGGTGTATTTAGTAACAGTTGGCTTTCAAATTACTTAGAAAATGCTAATATAAATAGAATGCAGCAGATAAACAGCAGTGTCCTGCATGAGATTAACTATTTCCGAAACAACTATGAAGAGATGTCAGACATAATCTTAGCGAGCAATTATGTTCAAATACTGCTCAAAAAAACTTATGATGTCTTACCGGACACGCAAATGCTTGATGATAAGAGTACACTTGAGAAAGTACTGTATGATCCTACTAATATGACTAATACGGTAATAATTGGTGAAAACGGTATCGTATATCAATCCTGCAAGGATGTACTCATGCCTATTATATTTAGTAGAATAAGAAATACAATAGTTTACAAGAAGTCATTAACCAGTAAGGGAAATAATATATGGGTACCATCAAAAGAAAATATTTTAAACAATAATACAGAGCCCTCATTATATATATGCAGGACCCTTAATTCTCTTGATATAAAAAATACAAAACTTGGTCAACTAATGATTCAGATACCTTTTGATGAAGTAAATGCGGTATTTAACCAAAATACCATGGAAGAAGGGGAATATTTTGCAATAACCGATAACGATGGAGTATATATCTACAATACTAAATATAAAAATAAAATAGGGGAAAAAGCAGATGAAAGCATTCTTCCAACGGTTAGCAACCAGACTAATGAATATAAAATAGTTAATAAAGGCAAAGTGAATTATCTTGTTGTATATTCAAAATATCAAGGAAATGGATGGAACATAATACACGTTCTACCAATGAGCGTAATCACATCAAATGCAGGGATGGTAAGAAATTATATACTGCTTATTATGCTACTATCCTTACTACTATTACTCCCTATTTTAATAATTTTATCAAGCACTATTTCAAAACCCATACAAAAATTAAAGTCTACAGTTGAACTATTTGGTGAGGGTAATTTAAGTACTCGCTCTGAGGTAAAAAGAATGGATGAAATAGGACGTCTACAGTTTTCATTCAATAAGATGGCGGAAGATATAAATGATCTCTTATGTAAAAATGCAGAAAAAAATAAGCAGCTAAGGATTATGGAACTTAATATGATTGAATATCAAATTAATCCTCACTTTTTATATAACTCATTAGATACTATTAATTGGATAGCACAGAAACAAGGTAACAAAGACATTGAGGAGATGGCAGTTGCTTTAGCTAATTTTTTCAGAATAGGGCTTAGCAATGGTAAGGAGTTCATTAAAATAAAGGACGAACTAGAACATGTAAAGCAATATTTACTAATAAATAAAATACGTTTTAAGGACAGCTTCAGATTTGAAGTACAGGCTGAACAGGATATATTGGATTGTCTTACGATAAAAATCATACTGCAGCCTATAGTTGAAAATGCCATAAAATATGCAATCGATAAGAATGCTTCAGACGGATGCATCAGGGTTATAGCGAAAAGAGAGAAAAGCGATATAATCTTTGAAGTTACCGATAATGGGCCTGGCATTGAAAAAGATAGAATTAGTGCTATTAGTAATGCACTAGAAAAACATATACAAATAGATGAAAATTCTGCAAATGGTTTCGGATTATTCAATGTTAACAAGAGAATATGGATGCATTATGGTGATGGTTATGGCATTACTATTAACAGCAGAATAGGAATAGGTACGGTTGTGTACATAAAAATACCTTTATCGCACTGAGATAATTTGGAATTTCATTTTAGCTTCTACCCAGGATTCCAACTTCGGAAGTGACTATGTTAGTATCTATATATGGTCTTCGCGCTGGACTCATGTTTTCCTATAAAATGATACCATAAATAAAGGGATACCCTGTGTATCCCTTAAAGTTATTGCACATAATTCTAATTTGCTTCAGGTATGTATGGCTCACCCTTTATAGCGTTCCCAAGGCCTTTCATTACTTTTAGACCATTCTTTCGAGTTCTCTTATGCATCCTTGAGATTCCTATATTATGGACATTACATTCTGCATGTGTACATACTTGACCTAGTAAATTGACTATTTTTAATCTTTTTAACCCATCAGATGATGGTTATTTACTTTGTATCTATGTGTAAATCTCAATGGGTGAGTAGTAAACATTGATACAGGGTTATACCTATATCATCTTAATTTGAAAGAAGACAAAAAAATCAACCAGATGTAAAATTATCAAAATAACTTTATATCTAATTAAAAGTTATAATAATTATAATGATATTGCACACATTGATTTAATAAGTGCAAGCCAAAAATAAATAGGAGGATTAATAAATGAGAAAGGGTCAAAAAGTTCTAGCACTAATGATAACGGTTACAATGGCTATTTCGCTAGCAGCATGTAATAATGCTAAGCCTAAACAAGCTCAAACAGGAATAAGTAGCGATCTTATGAAACCATTTTCACGCTATTCTAAACCTGTAACAATAACAGTTGCAAGGCAGACGAATAGGGGTGGTCAATTTGCAAAGGGGGAAAGTACATCGAATAACGGAGTTTTAAACGTTATAAAGAAGAAACTAAATGTGGATGTCAAGATTGCTTGGGAGACAGATCCGGGAAGTTATAAACAGAAACTGGCATTGTCAATAGCTTCAAATGCTTTACCGGATACATTTGTGGTTGACGATTATTTGACATTCAGGGCTCTTGCCGAGAGTGGCAAGCTGGCTGATTTGACACAACTTTATAAAGTGTCTATAGGTGGTTTTGCGAAAACAACAATAGACTCCTATAAAAACAATCCTTTAAAACCTTTTGAAGTAAATAATAAGCTTTATGGTATTGCAGCTCCTCAGAACGGGTATACTTATAATTTTATGTGGATACGAAATGATTGGCTGAAAAAGCTTAATCTTCCAGTACCACAGACGATGGATGATGTTAAAAATGTAGCTAAAGCATTCGTAGATAAAGACCCGGGTGGAAATGGAGCAGGGAAAACAGTTGGCATGATATTGAATCCGACAGACCCTTTAGCAGATTCCTCTAACTTTTATAGTGCAACTACTATTGCGAACGCTGTTGGGGCTTTCCCTAATAGATGGATAACAGGTAAAGATGGGAAAGTAGTATGGGGAAATGTTACGCCTGAAATGAAAACAGCACTTGGTACCATGGCAGATTGGTATAAATCAGGCGTCTTTGATAAGTCATTTATGACATACAAGAGCGTAGATGAAGAGACTCCATATATTTTAAACAATCAAGCTGGAATTTTCTTCTGTGGATGGTGGGGTCCTTGGGTTTATTCAACAATGTTTAAAGCACATCCGGAAGCTGATTGGATTCCTGTAATGGCACCGCTTGACTCAGACGGAAAATTTAAACATACTAATCCGATGGAGCCAACCAGTTGTCAGGTAATTAGCAAAACATGTAAGAATCCTGAAGCTGTTGTAAAGGCAATGAACGTACAGTTTGATGCGGAAAGTATGCAATTTGATAGTGATCCCGAGATTTTGGCTATGTTGAAACCTGAACGTGAGCAAGGAGGAGGAGGCCGTACAATTGATCCATTTAGTGCAATTGCCAACTATGCTAGTATGGTACCTGATTCTGGAAAAGCAATAACAGATTACATCAAGACAGGAAATCTGACACTTTCACCACTACTTGCAAGTCAAAAGCAACCAGCTGAAGATGTCATGGCTTATTATAAAAATAAAGGTACGGCCACACAGGCTCAGCGAGATACTTTTGGTGCATATACTTTAGGTGCACCGCTGACTCTGGATCCTAGAAATGTGGATGTACCAATAGCATACAGCTATACGACAGAATCCATGGCTGATCTGTGGCCATCTATGACCGCACTTGATAAACAAACTATGATTCAGATTATTTGCGGACAGAAACCTTTAAGTTACTTTGACGATTATGTAGCACAATGGAAAAAAGCTGGAGGGGATGTCATTACAAAAGAAGTGCAGGATATAGTTAATAAAAGTAAATAATATTTAATCTGGAGCGGAGCACGTGCGGAAAATAAAGTTCCGCCGTGTCGCTTACAGACTATAGGAGGAAGGTATTAACTTGAGAAAGAAGTCATCACTTGATATATATTATCACGCAATGTTGTTTCCAGGAACTGTTATGCTCATAATTTTCAGTATAATACCTATGTTTGGTCTTATAATGGCTTTTCAAAAATTCTCACCGGTTTATGGCATTTTTGGATCACCGTTCGTTGGACTCTACAATTTTAAGACGCTTTTTTTTAGGAGTCCTAATACTATGCAGGTAATTTTCAATACTGTATATATTTCGGTCGCAAAAATTTTACTTGGTCTTATTATTCCAGTTGTTTTTGCACTCTTACTCAATGAATGTAGGGTGCATTGGTTTAAACGAAGTATGCAGACAATAGTGTACCTACCAAATTTTCTATCATGGGTTATTGTGGCTGCAATGTTTTCACACATTTTTTCCGTAACAGGCATTGTAAATAGCATGTTACTATTTTTTGGACTTAAAGAACCTATTATGTTTATGGCAAGTAATATCTGGTTTCGTCCAATAGTAATACTTACCGATGTATGGAAGAATTTTGGGTTTAGTGCAGTAATTTATATAGCTGCTATAACAGGTATTGACTTAAATCTGTACGAAGCTGCAGATATTGACGGAGCAAGCCGATGGCAAAAAGTAAAATATGTGACATTGCCAGGTATATTACCAACAATCATACTGATGGCCACATTGTCACTTGGGAATGTACTTAATGCTGGGTTTGATCAAATTTTCAATATGTATAATCCAGTTGTGTATCAGACAGGGGATATCCTTGATACACTGGTTTACAGAATAGGTCTTGTAAATATGCAATATTCTTTAGGTACTGCTGTTGGGCTTTTTAAATCTATAATCAGTATTATACTTATTTTCTTATCTTATAAGCTTGCTGATAAGTATGCAGGATATAGGATTTTTTAAGGGGGCAATTGAAAAAAATGCGAAAAAATAAAATAAGCATGACGGATATTATTATTTCGATTATTCTTATAGGTATAACAATTACCTGCCTTGTACCTATTTTAAATACTATATCCATTTCCCTTAGTGATAGGGTTAGCGCAGGACTTGGGAAGGTCTATGTATGGCCTATCAACTTTACAATAGCACCATATGAGGAAATACTTAAAGATAAACAGTTTTTTACTTCCTTTTTAGTTTCTATATTCAGGGTCTTGCTTGGGGGAGTTATCAATGTATTTTTTTGCATTACTATGGCATATCCTCTTTCAAAGGATGTAAAAGCATTTAGAGCAAAAAATATGTATATGTGGTTTCTTGTTTTCACAATGTTATTTAATGGAGGTCTGGTACCAAGTTATCTACTCGTCCAGAATCTTGGCCTCGTCGATTCGATTTGGGCACTTGTGCTTCCAGGAGCAGTACCTGTTTTCAGCATAATCTTACTGATGAATTATTTTAAGTCTATACCTTCATCTTTAGAGGAAGCTGCACTTATGGATGGAGCTAATCCTTTCTATATAATGTGGAAAATATTCGTGCCGCTTGCAAAACCGGCAATTGCCGTAATCACGCTTTTTGCAGTAGTCGGACACTGGAATGCATTTTTCGATGGTCTGATTTATATTAATACACCCGGAAAATATCCTCTTCAGACATATATACAAACATTATCAGTAAGTATCGACTACCAGAATATAAATTCATTAAGTCCTCAGGATTTAATGAAGCAGATGGCAATTTCTGATCTGACCTTTAATAGTGCTAAAGTTGTAGTTTCAATGATTCCGATACTGCTCATATATCCATTACTTCAGAGATACTTTGTAACTGGTATTATCATGGGAGCTGTAAAGGAATAAACTCGTCCTAGTTAGTAAATATAAAGTTTATAGATAAGAGGTTGATAAAACGTTAAAATTTTTAAAGAAAGAACTGGTTGATTATGTAAATCCCAATATAGGAACCATAGGACACCTTTGCACTGCAACTGCACCGACAGTTTCACTGCCTTATGGAATGGTCCAGATTGCTCCGATTACTACACCTGGTATAAATGATAGGTACCTTGCAGATAAAATATACGGTTTTCCTGTTGGTCCTGCTGTTATAATGCCTATAAAGGTAGATCCTAAAGGAGAAGCTTCAAAATATGCTTCTTCCTATGATCATGATATGGAAACAGTAACGCCATATCATTATTCTGTTTTCCTTGAGGATTTTGATATAGAGGCAGAATACTCAGTTGCATTACATACTGCGTATTATCGCTTTACTTTCTCTGATAGCAATGATTCAAATATAATGGTAAGTATGCCAGGTGAAGCTGTATTAAGTATAATCGATTTAAACAAAATTTCAGGTTTTGCAAAGACTTCCGGCGTTATGAATTATATCTATATGGAGTTTTCCAAATCATTTGAAACTAGCCTTAAGTCCGAAAACTCTGTTTGGAATGATAAAAAAGAATTAAAGGGGAATAATATAACATCTGTTGTAAGCTTTAAGATAGTACATGATGAGCATATTGATGTAAAGGTCGGTATTTCATATATAAGCGTAGAACAGGCGTGTAAAAATCTTTATCATGAAATAAATGAATGGGACTTTGAAAAAATAAAGACAGACGCACGTAAAATATGGAATGAGGCTCTTTGTAAAATTGAAGTAAAAGGTGGGACGGAAGAACAGAGAATAATATTTTATACTGCTTTATATAGGTCACTGCTTCATATGGTTAACATAAGCGAAGAAGGAAAATATTTCAGTGGATATGATAATATGATACATGATGATAATGGGCATAATTTTTATAACATTGATAATATTTGGGATACTTATCGCACCTTGCACCCTCTTCAATTATTGATTGACCCACAGTGCCAGATAGATATGATAAGGTCATATCTACACATGTTTGAACAATGCGGATGGCTGCCACAGTTCCCGAGTATTGGTGGTGACCTTCCGATTATGACAGGAAATCATACGGCAGCAATGATTACTGATACTTATCTAAAAGGATGTCAGAATTTTGACATTGAAAAGGCATATACCGCTATGAAAAAGAATGCTATGGAAGTAACGATGCTACCATGGGTTAATGGACCTCTGACAGAGCTCGATAGAGTTTATCAGGAGAAAGGCTTCTTCCCTGCACTTGAAAAAGGTAAAACAGAATGGGTAAAAGAGATAAATACCTTTGAAAGACGTCAGTCTGTATCAGTTACTTTAGAACATGCCTATGATGATTGGTGTATTGCTCAGATAGCAAAGGAACTTAGTAAAACTGACGATTATCATTATTTCATGAACCGTGCAAATAATTATAAAAATGTTTTTGATGAAAGAATAGGTTTTATGGCACCAAAGACAGCTGATGGCAAATGGGTAGAAAATTTTGACCCTAAATTGAGCGGCGGAATAGGTGGACGAGATTATTTTACTGAATGTAATTCATGGATATACACATTTCATGTACAACATGATATTGATGGTTTAATAAATATTTTTGGCGGGAAACAAAAATTTGACAGAAGACTTGATTCTCTTTTTATAGAGCAGTATGATGGTCCAAAATATCAATTCCTTGGGCAATTTCCTGATTCAACCGGACTTATGGGACAATACTGCCAGGGAAATGAACCTGCTTTTCATATCCCATATTTGTATAACTATGCTGGTTCGCCTTGGAAAACTCAAAGAAAAGTTAGAGAAATTATGAAGCTATGGTATAATGCTGGGCCACTAGGTATTTGTGGTGATGAAGATGGAGGTGCAATGTCATCATGGTATGTATTTTCAGCAATGGGTTTTTATCCTGTGTGCCCGGGAAAACCAATGTATGATATTGGAAGCCCGATATTTGATGAAGTAAAGATTGATCTTGGTAATGGGAAAAAATTTACAATTAAAGCAAATGAAGTATCAGAAAAAAATAAATATATACAAAGTGCGGAATTAAATGGGAAACCACTAAATAAGCCGTGGATTAAACATTCTGAAATATTAGAAGGCGGAGCACTGATATTTCAAATGGGTTCTCGTCCTAATAAGATGTGGGGAATCTAGTAAATGATGAGATTGATGACATTATTTTATTTAGTAAAATTATAGAAATGTTAGAGGAAGTAAACGTGATATATTATGAAAGGTGAATGAATTTTATGTACTATTCTTGGAAAAATGATGACCTCTGGCAGATCAAGATAAATCAGAATGATTTTGATGATTTTGACCAGCCCTATATCGGAAATGGAATATTAGGCTGCAGATTTGATAAGCTTATTGCGGGAACAGGGGAAAACCCTCTTTATACAATTTCAAGGGCTGTTTATGACGATGGAAAACAGTTGTACCTTCCGGAGTGGAACCACATTGATCTCCAACTGGATGGCGTTTCCTACAAGCCTGAAAACGGACGACACAATTTGGAACAGGTATTGGACCTTAGAAACGGTGTTGTATTCATGAGGGACAACTGGGAATACAAGAGTGGAAAGAGCATCTGCGTGGAAATTGAAATGTTCGTGCCAAGGACTTTTGGAAATGCATCGTATATCTCGGTTTCTGTAATGAATTTATCCGAAACGTCAAAAATTGAATTTGGAATTAATGGTAAAGGTCTGACTGATTTCTATGATATGGAGTTTTCACAAGGAATTAATTACGAGATAGCTGGCAGCTATTTGACAAAAGTTCAAGGAAGGGGGGTTACGCAAGCCTTAAAATACAACTATTCAGGTCTTAAGGATTTTAAAACAAAGCTTAATCAGGATGGAATTTCGGTATCAGCTGATTCCATAGATAAGAATATTAGATTGGAGTTGTTTCATAGCGTAGGTAGTTATGAAGAAAGCATTGATACACATAGTGATGCATTAAAAAAGGTAAGAATACTTTGTGAACTGGGTAGAGATAGGTTGATGGAAGCTAACTCAATAGAATGGAAAAACATCTGGAAACAAGGTGTTGCCTTTAGGAATAAAGACTTTGAATGGGAAAAAAGTATAATAGTACACCAGTTTTATGTTATTTGCAGCTTGGAGGTTTGTGACTATCCTCTGGGACCATTGGGACTCTCAAAAATTGGATGGGATGGTATTCAACTCTGGGACGGTGATTTATGGTTATTCAGGGCTGTGTTGCCTTTGTGGCCGGATTTTGCGCTATCTTTTATCAAATTCCGTAGGAAATGCCTGGAGGGTGCCAAAAACCATGCACATAGCAGAAACTATAAAGGTGCCTGGTATGGTTGGAAGACAAATGAAAATGGTGATAACATCACCGAATTAAGATATAATGATGAGCTGCACGTCAATGTATGGATTGCTTTGGCTGCATGGGAATATTATGCTTTTACCGGTGACGAGGTATATCTTAGAGATACAGGCTGGCCAATCATAAGTGAAATAGCAGACTTTTTCGTATCCAGGTGTGAGCTTGAGAGGGATGGATGCTATCATATCAATTTCGTTGTTGGTCCTGATGAATCTGTGGTTGAGTGTGGTAGCTACAGAGCGAGATACAGAGTAGATGATAATTTTTTGACAAATTACGGAGTAAAACAGATTATGGAAATAGCCTGTAAGTGTGCGGGAATTTTAGATTTGGAAGTGAATGCAATGTGGAAGGATTTAAAGGAAAATATATATCTTTTAAAGCCTAATACAAATAGTATAATTCCTGAATATGAAGGTTATAATGACGAAGGAATAAAGCAGGCAGATGTTATTCTAGCATTTTATCCTTTGGAATACGATGCAACCGAGAATATTATCCGTAAAAATATAACTTTCTACAGGGACAAACAATTAGGATATGGGCCAACAATGAGCTCGCAAATTGAAAGTTGCATCATGATGAGATTGGGGGAAAAAGATACTGGATTGAATAGACTTTTCAGAGGAATGAAAGAATTTAGTAGAGGGAATCATTATATTCTATTTGAATGCAGGGACAATGACAATAGTGTTATGCTGACAGGAATAGGCGGAGAGCTCCAAGCCTTGATTTACGGCTACTATGAGACAGATTTAAACGTCAAAAATAAAATACCAAGGATGGTTCAATATATGGATTGATTATAAAATCCAAAGGAGAGTATTAAGTATGAAAGTAAATGTTATCCATCAGACAGATCTGTTTCATTATCATTGTGATCCTGATGATCATTTTGATTTAGCATGTCAGTATGCTCTTTCATATAATGAAGCAATTAATTTAAAGGGAATATTAATAGATTACCCACGAAATCCTGATTATGGAGACCCATCGATTCAGGCAGTTAATCAGTTAAACTATATAACCGGAAAGTCAGTACCAGTTGGAGTTGGGGTATCCAAAATGATTCATTCTGAAGATGATTATTTGAATTTTAAAACTTCAGATACTGAACTTTCAGGCGTTAATATGGTATTAAGAATATTAGAGGAAGCAGATGAGCCAGTAGTTATTCATATTGTAGGATCTTGCAGAGATATTGCAATTGCAGGATTTATGAGACCTAATTTATTTAAATTAAAATGCAAGGGGATTTATTTAAATGCTGGGGCAAGCAAAGATATGGAGAAACTAGAATATAATGTTAGTCTAGACCCATTTTCATACAGGGGAATTTTTAATATACCATGTCCTATCTACTGGATGCCATGTTTTGAAATTTATCCGAAGCCTCCTGCTATGGATTATGAGTTTACCAAGGGAGAGTACTCAACTTATTATAAATTTAGGCAAGATGAAATACTACCTTATCTATCAGATAAGGTTCAGAAATATTTTTTATATGCATTAGGAAGTTACAGTTCAGATGTGTTCATTATAAAATCTGTAATATTTTATTATACTAATCGAAAAAATACTTCTATTAAATATTTGATTATTTTTGAGAAAACCTTCAAAATAAAAGTAGCTTAAACTAGCCCAAATCAACGGGTTA
>DATCID010000027.1:0-13323 GCA_036507975.1 Ruminiclostridium sp. | reverse complement strand
TTTATCTACGTTTTTGCTATCTACTTCTTGAACCCCTAAAATTGATACTCCATTCTCCTCATAACAATCCATAAGTTGCTTTAAACATGGAGTCTTAGCATCAACTATATCATCACCGAGCATTACAGCAAAAGGTTCATTACCTACAAAAGATCTTGCACAATTAATGGCATGCCCAAGCCCTTTAGGTTCCTTTTGTCTTATAAAATATAAGTTTACCATGTTTGATATATCTCTAACCTGTTTAAGAAGAGCATCCTTGTGTTTATTCACTAGTTCTAGCTCAAGTTCCACTGATTTATCAAAGTGATCTTCAATAGACTTTTTGTTTCTTCCTGTAATAATTAATATTTCCTCTATACCTGAGTTAACAGCCTCCTCAATAATGTATTGCAGTGTAGGTTTATCAACTATAGGTAACATTTCTTTAGGTAGTGCTTTTGTAGCAGGTAAAAAGCGTGTTCCAAGTCCCGCGGCAGGTATAATAGCTTTTTTAATTTTCATATACAACATCTCCTTTTTCTAAAAGTTTAGCTACCTATAAATTCTATATTCAAATGGTAACAAAAAAATGTATAAAAATTATGAAATTATTATGTGAAAATTGTGTTAGTCCTACTGAATTAGAAATGAAGTATGATGGATTGATTCACTAAAAAAGATGGCTGAAAATATTTATGCTGTAGTAGGCATTCCTTTTGGGATTTCAGGCCTCATTGTGATGCTTGCTGAAAGTGGTTTAAGGCAGCTTTCCTATGAAAATTCTCAGAATGAACTTGAAAAAAGCCAAAAATATCTAAATACAATTTATAATTCGGTAAGTGATTCAATATTCATTCATGATAGTTATGGAAATATAAGTGATGTAAATCAACTTGCAATACCAGACTGTAACTATTGGCGGATATGCTGCATATTATTATAAAGTAAACACAAGATTAAATCTGAAACCTGGAAGGGGAATTAATATGACAACAGTTTTAATTGTGGATGACGCTGCATTTATACGGGTGCGGCTCAAACAATTGCTTATAGCGAATGGTTTTGATGTTGTAGGTGAGGCAGAAAACGGAAAGGTGGCACTAGAAAAAATTGAAATATTAAGACCGGATATCGTTACACTTGACATAACAATGCCAGAAATGGATGGCCTTGAATGTATGATTGAGATAAAAAAAATGCATTATATGCCTGCAGTTATAATGATTTCAGCAATGGGACAGGAATCTTTTGTAAAAAAGGCAATTTTAGCTGGAGCAAAGGGTTTTTTGGTAAAGCCATACAAAGATGAAGTTGTACTAAAGAATCTAAATAAGTTTAAAAAGTAAGTAAATTGAGAAATTTGTTGCTAAGGCATTAAATAATAAATGGATATGGTTAATGCTCCAATTGGCAAAAGAAGAACTCTTGAGGTATATAAATTAGAGTTCAATATTTTTATGGAAATGTATAAGCTGTTTGTTGAAAAGGAAATACTGTGTTTAGTATATTTTCCAAACATATACATTAAATAAGACAATTAAAATTTTAGGAGGTCAAATTATTATGCAAAAAAAGCTCGCAAAGCCTTCATATGACAAAATTGAAAAGAGAATAGCACATGAATCGGTACCTGCAACGGATGATATGGAGAGAAAGAGAGAACTTGCTCGAAAGCAGGCACAGGAAAAGGTAAAAGCCAGAACTTTAGCAAAGCAGCAGCAATTGGCTGAAAGAATTGCATTAGCAACGGAGCAGATAGCTTCAGGAATAGAGGAGGCGAGCAGTTCGGCTGAAGAACTAGGCACAACCATGCAGCAGATTTCTAAAGGAGCCAATGAAACTGCTTCTGCAGCCGAACAGTCAAGAACCGCTATTAATCAGGTGGATAAAGCGTCAGTAGTAGCTGATAAAAATGCATCGGATTCTCTTGAAAGAGCGGAAATAGCCAAAGATATAATCGGAAATACATCAAACGACATTGAACTAATGATTAAGGGAATCAAGGAATCTGCAGAGACAAGCATGGAATCAGTAAAACTCATTGGCGAACTGGAAAAACAGTCTAATGAAGTAGGCGAAATTGTACAGGCTGTTGTAAGAATTGCTGACCAGACGAATCTCCTTGCATTAAATGCAGCAATAGAAGCTGCAAGAGCCGGTGAGCATGGAAAGGGCTTTGCAGTAGTAGCAGATGAAGTTAGAAATCTTGCCGAGACCTCTGAAAAGTCTGCCAGAGACATCAAGGAATTGGTAAATGAGATTCAAAGTAACGTAAAGATTGTAGTAGTTGATATAGAAACTTCAGGTAAGGCAGCGAATGAGGAGGTTGAAAAAGCAAAACAGACTACTGCAGACCTTGTTAAAATTGATGAAGAGGTTATTTTAGTTATGAAGGGATTAACAGAGGTATCCCAAAATGCGGTAGACGCAAAAGAGGGAGCAGTGGAATTTCTGGGTATTGCGGAGCAGATTGCAGCAGCTGCAGAGCAGCAAAGCAGTGCTGCTGAAGAAATTGAGAAGTCAATACAAATGCAGAACAGAGCCTTCAATGAGTTGAATGCAGCTTCAGGAGACCTTGCCCAAATGGCAGAAGATCTCAAGGCTTCTACTGATGCTCAGAAGTCTTCTGAATCTTTGGCAGCTGCATCAGAAGAACTATCGGCTAATGTAGAGGAAGGGAACTCAACTGCAGGAGAGATATTAAAGGCTATGCAGCAAATAGCCTCAGGAGCACAGGAACAGGGTGATCTTACAGAAAAAGCATCTGTATTTGCTGAAAAGCTTGCAGTAGCTGCAAGGCAAATGAGTGAAAGGGCAGGTTTCTCTGCAGGTAAGATAGCTGAGCTTCAAAGGCTTTTAGAATCCAATAAAATTGCACTTGATAACATGATGTCAGGTATATCTAGCTCTGCACAAACCTCAATGGTTGCGGCTAAAAATATTAAGAGCCTTGAAGAAACTACTAGAAGAATTGATAAAATCGTGGATGCAATTGTAAATGTTACTATTCAGACAAATATGCTGGCTGTGAATGGTTCTATTGAAGCTGCAAGGGCGGGAGAATTCGGAAGAGGCTTCTCTGTAGTTGCAGTTGATATAAGAGCTCTTGCTAATGAATCTGCAGAAAACACAGACAAGATAAAAGATCTTGTACGTGGTATACAGAATCAGATTCAAAGGGTTTCAGCTGACACCGATCTTTCTAGTAAAAATTCTTTTGCAGAAGTGGAAAAGTCAAAGAAAACCACTCACAATCTCAATATTATTGAAGATAGTATGATAAAAATGCTTGCTGGGGCCAATGAAATCCAGAAGGGCTCGGAGGAGTCTCAGGTTGCCCTTGAACAGGCAAGAAAGGGTGTGGAGCAAATTGCTGCTGCAGCTGAAGAGGCTAACAGTGCAGCTCGGCAGGCATCAGTTGCAGCTGCTGAACAGGCAAAAGGCATGCAGGAATTGTCTGAAGCTATTGAAGATATATCAGGACTTGCTGATGAACTACAGAATATGTAAAGGGGGGAGAAAATTATTATGGATACTGATATAAACAATACTAGCGTTATAGAGCGCCAGATAGTTACCTTCCTGCTTGGAGAGGATGAGTTCGGAGCCGATATCATGGACGTGAAGGAAATTATAAGGGTTCCTAGTATCACCAAGGTACCAAATGCTCCTGGCTATATCGAAGGTGCTTGCAACTTGCGGGGTAATATCCTACCGGTTATAGATGGAAGAACCAGGTTTAATATGGAGAGGAGGATTAAAGATGAAAACAGTAGAGTTCTTGTAATTGATATTGGTGGTATGGCTACCGGAGTGGTTGTGGATAAGGTATCGGAGGTAATGAGGGTAGCTATTTCAGATATAGAGGAACCACCGCATATTGTTAAAAATCCAGATTCTGACTATCTAAGTGGTGTCGTGAAGCTGGATAATGGAAACAGGCTTATAATGCTTTTAGATGTTGTTAGGGCGTTAAACGTTAATAATGCCGTGAAAGACCGGATAAACGTTCACAATGAAAGCTCGCAGAATAGTATATTGGTAAATAACACTAGCACTGAGTCTGTGGATGAGGAACAGCTGGTTTCATTCATACTTGATCAAGAGGAATATGCAATTGGAATTATGGAGGTAAAAGAAATTATACGTGTACCTCAAATCGTAAAGGTTCCAAATTGTGAAGACTATATAGAGGGAGTAGTCTCCATACGTAATAATTTGCTCCCTATTATAAACTTAAGGACTTATTTTGGAATGGACCTTATAGATATTGATGACCATACAAGAATTCTTGTCGTGGACATGGGTAGTTTCACCGCGGGAATCATGGTTGACAAAATATCAGAAGTTTTGAGGGTGCCCACAAGTATTATTCAGCCGATTCCCAAATTTTCGTCGCAAAGTGGGGATCAGCTGAAAGGAGTTGCAAAGCTCAATAATGGTAAACGAATGATCCTGATACTCGAACCTTCAAAACTGATTTTAGGTGATGAAATAAGTGTAATTACTAAGATTAGCGGAGTTCGTGAACAAGATGCAGATGAGGGGAGCATTACAAGACAGCTGCTTGACGAAGAACAGTTGGTCACATTCAAAATAGATCAGGAAGAGTATGGCGTTAAAATAGCCAATGTTCAGGAAATTAACAGGATGGCAGAGGTTACTAAAATACCGAGGGCTCCTTACTACTTAGAGGGGATTGTAAATCTAAAAGGTAATGTAATTCCTGCTCTGGATTTAAGAAGGCTCTTTAAACTTTCGGAAAAACAGGTAACAGATGCTACAAGAATTATCATAGTTGAATTTCATGGGATAAGAACGGGAATTGTGGTAGATTCTGTATCGGAAGTTCTTAGGTTTGATAAAACGCTTATAGAAGCGCCACCAGATATATTGAGTAGTGGAATAGATAGCGAATATGTAGAAGGCGTTGGTAAACTTGATGGCGGAAAGAGAATGATTTTGATCCTTGATATTAGTAAAGTGCTAAGTTTTAGTTAAGTGTATATTGGCAGGATGTATTAATAAAATGTATGCTTTGGGTATGCTTAATTTATAAATAATTGTGGCAGGTGATGATCGTGAGTGACAGAATAAGAGTATTAATAGTAGATGACTCGGCCCTTATGAGAAGGGCTTTGAAAGAGGTAATTTTGACCGACACAAGTCTGGAAGTGGTTGGAGTGGCAAGGGATGGTCAGGATGCAATTGAAAAGGTACATGAGTTGAAACCAGATGTGGTTACTATGGACATCAATATGCCTGTTATGGATGGTTTGACTTCCATGCAGCATATACTGAGTGATTATCCTGAAACATCTATATTAATGGTGAGTTCTCTTACTGCGGAAGGCGCATTGGCAACGTTTGAAGCTTTAGAGCTTGGCGCTTTTGATTATGTTGCAAAGCCGTCGGGAACGGTATCTTCCAACATTCATATAGTTGGAAGGGAGATAATACAGAAAATAAAACTGGCTTACAAAAGCGTAAATAAAAAAAGTATGAGGGAGCGAGTACAAAGACGCAGTGATATGACCCCGCCCAAAAGGGTTAAACTGGTAAAAAAACAAGACCTAAAAGAAAAGTCACTATCAAAAGTCGTTGTCATAGGTATTTCCACAGGTGGACCGGGTACTCTGATGGAGGTACTGCCAAGACTTCCTCAGGATCTCGGAGCGGCAGTAATTATAGTTCAGCATATGCCCCCGGCTTTTACAGTTTCATTTGCAAAACGGTTAAATGATGCATGTAGCATTCTAGTTAAGGAGGCTGATGCAGGTGATGTTCTTAAAAATGGCAAAGGATATCTTGCTGCTGGGGGATACCAGTTGGTGGTAAGGGGAGAAAGTGGTGTCTTAAGACTTTCAACTACTCCAAAAACAATTTTTATGCCATCAGTAAATGTAACTATGGAATCGGTGCTGGATGCCTATGGTGGGAAAAAGATCGTGGGAGTTTTAATGACAGGTATGGGTGATGATGGAGCTGATGCCATGGTAAAGATACGACGCGCTGGAGGCATTACCATCGCTGAGGATGAATCTACGGCAGTGGTTTTCGGTATGCCAAGGGAGGCAATAGAAAGAGGCGGTGCAGAAATAATACTACCCTCTTATAAAATAGCAGATGCAATAATAAAAGCAGTCCGAAAAGCTTAGTTTATAAGATTTTTATTTGCATGGAGGTTTCTAATGAAGTATAAATATAATATTCTGATAGTAGGCGATGAAGAAGAAGTATTAGATACGCTTAAAAAACACCTGGAGCAGGAAAAATATAAAGTTGAAACTACCATAAGTAAAGATGCTATTGAAAAATTTAAAAGTGACAAGTATCACATTGTATTAATAGACATTGTAATGCCGCAAATGGATGGTTTTGAGCTTTTAAGGGAGATAAAAAAATACGATCCAATGACGCAGATTATAGTGATGACAGAGTGTTCAACTATGGATAGTATACTCAAATCTTTAGAATATGGAGCTAATGAGTATATATATAATCCTATAAACAGTGCAGAGTATGTACTGAATGTGATTGATTATTCAGTACAAAAGTTGGAAAGGTGGAGAGAGGCAATAATACAATTAGTTAAATAGCATACTTATAAATTTGTAATATAAAATAATTTTAGGAGTGATTTTAATGGACACCATGATCGAGTCTTATTTGGAAGAAACAGAAGAGATGTTGCAAAGGGCAGAAGAATGCATAATAAGACTTGAAATGGAATACTCTGACCTTGACGTAAATGAGTTATTCAGAATAGCACATACCATAAAAGGGTCTTCCTATATGGTAGGATATGAGGATATCGGTAAAATAATGCATAAAATTGAAGACATGCTTGATTGTGCAAGAAATGGATCGATTCTCTTTAATCAGAGCATTGTATCTCTTTGTTTGGAAGGTTTAGATATAGTTAATAAGATGCTACAAAACAAAAAGGAGAAGGGATCTGCGGAAATTATTGAAAGTCTTGTAAATGCTGCCTCAAGAATAAATGAAATGATTGAAGTTTTTATAAGAGTTAATAAGAAAGAAGAGGAAAAGGTTGTTATTGAAGAGAGTGAGATTGGAATTGTTTCTTCTCAATTAAGTAAAAAGCCTAAGGGAAAAAACAAGTTTTATATAACCTTCTTTATTGAAGAAGATGCTCCTATGGTATCTCCCGTACTAATAATGATTTTAAATAGTGTACAGGGTATTGGAACGCTTGTATATTCCAGTGTAGGTGACAAGTATTTTTCTGGAAGCTCAGGTGATGACGATATAAAAACCTTCGATATTATTATATCCACAGATATTGATGAAGCTGAACTGTACACTTATTTGGCATTATTTTATATTGAAAAAATAAATATAGTGGATTTAAGCAGAAGTAAGGTGGAGGAAAACGACTTTAGTTTTATTGATAATGACGATGCTTTTTATGTAATTATTCTGAAAACATTTCTGAAGCTATATAAAATAGTATTCAGTTTGTCTAAGGAATTTAATATAAAAAAGGAAGATATTGATATAATGAGGTCTTTACACTGTCAAGCTGTAAATGCATTTGGTAAAATGAAAAAGAAAGATATAACTGATGACTTTATAACAGATTTCAACGGATTATACAACCAATTAATTAAAAGATATGAGGGCCAAGTGGATGGAGCTCAAAAAAAATTCAGTCCTATACAAACACAACAAGTGCTAGGGTTAATGGAAAGAGCCTATAACTATACAAAAGGCAAACATGTATTTAGTATTTTTAAATCAGAAAGGGAAGGTTTTATCAGTAGACTCAGAAATTTTATTGGAATGTTGAACAAATCCTCAACGTTAATACTTCTTATAGATTTAAGTAAACTTACGATATTGCATGAAAATGAAGTGAAAGATTTGATTGAGATAAAAAAACAGATGGAATGCCAGGACATAGAAATAGCAATCATAGTAGAGGGACCTGATGCCAGAAGGATAATTAATATTTTCGATTCTATAATCCAGGTTGAGAAATTTCATGTTTTTAGGTCGGAGCTTAATGCGATTTTAGGGATTTTTGAATCTGAAGATTATTTCCATAGAATTAGTAAACAGGATGCTACTTCTTAAAGATGCTTTGTGCAAAAGGTAGGTTGTAAAATGATATTAACTGATGAATTATTCGATAAGTTTATAAAATTAATTTATAAAAAAACAGGATTACATTATGAATATAATAAAAAATATTTTGTTCAAAAAAGAATTGAGAAGCGTGCAGAGTTACTAAAAATGGAAGCATTAAATGATTACTTTATGATGTTGAAATTTTCAGACAACTCATCTGAGTTTTATAGATTAATCAATGACCTTACTGTAAACGAAACTTATTTTTTTCGGGATTTCCCTCAATTACGTAACTTTGCAGAGGATGTACTACCTCTATTTGAAAAAGAAAATGAGAACAGGAAAAAAATAAAAATATGGTCTGCAGCATGTTCTACAGGAGAAGAGCCCTATACCTTATTTATTATTCTTCAAGAAATGCTTGAAAAACCGGAAGAATGGGAAATTCAAATACTTGCTTCCGACATAAACACTGAAGTATTGCAAAGCGCAAGAAATGGACTTTATGAAAGCAGAGCTGTAAAGGATGTGCCTCCCGAATACCTGGAGAAATATTTTACAAAACGTCTTAACAAGTACATTATCAATCCTAATGTGCGAAAGGCTGTATCTTTTAAAAAGATAAATCTTATGGATCAAAACCAGATGAGTAATATAAGCGGTTGTGACTTCATATTCTGCAGAAATTGTTTGATATATTTTGATGATGTGTCAAGAAGAAGTGTTGTATCCAGTTTCTATGAATCTTTGAATCCCGGGGGATTTCTTTTCCTTGGTCACTCGGAATCTGTGGGAAGGATTTCATCTAACTACAAGGCTCAAAGAATAGGGGATACCATAGTATATTCAAGGCATAAATAAGAGAAGGCAATTAGGTGAAAAACTCGAAAAAATATTTCTTTAAGGTTAAGGGGTGAATATTGTGTACAGTAGAATTTATATAGAAGATATTAATTTGATAAAAAAGTTTATTGATGGGTGGAGTGAATCTCTTGGTGGACTAGAGAAAGAAATACTAAAGCTTGAAATTCACTGGTCAGACATTGAATTGCTCAATAATATTTTTGGATGTGTTCACAGTATAAAGGGAGGGTCTTCCTTTATAGGGTTATCGAAGATTACAAAACTAAGTCATGAGATAGAAATTACACTTGATGCTATAAAGAAACAGAAGGTGACTGTAAGTACAGGGCTTATTGACAGTCTGCTTTTGTCAATAGACTTTTTACATGACTATATGGCAAAGCTGAAAGAAGTATTAAAGGAACCTGACTTTACGCATGAAAACGGAGCAATGTATCTGGAACTTGAAAATGAGCAGAGGGAAGAACAAGTAATTAGTAGCTTAAAGCAGGCATTTGAAAATTGTGAAGTAAAGGAGAGTGAAGACAGTAAGGCTCAGAAACAATCATTGGAGGAAGAAGATATAAGCCTTAAAACCCTACAGTCAGATGAGTTTAAGAGAGAGCTGGCAGAGGGAATAAAGGAGCAGTTTCTAATTGAAAATACAGAGCATATTGAGGAAATTGAGGATAATTTCTTAATACGACTTGATAGCAATAGTGATGACAGGGAGGCCATCAATGAAATATTCAGAGCTGTTCATAGTGTCAAAGGTGGAACAGGAATATATCTTGCAGTTTTAGATCCACAGAGCAATATTCATGTGGCTCTAAAAAAGTTTTCAGAAGTTGTTCATACTTTTGAAAGTCTGTTAGCTTTGATAAGAGACAAAGAATGTAAGTTTGAAAAAACTCTTGTTGATTTGAGTTTTTTAGTGATGGATTATTTAAAACTTTTTATAAATTCTGTTGACACGGAAGAATTCAATAATTTAGAGGACACCGAAATTATTAACAAAATTAAACAACAGATGTCAAATATGCAAACATTACCCGCCAACTTAGAACAAAATACTGAGGCAAAATCGAGTCAGGTAGCAGGTAAAGCTGAGGATATGAAATCAAAAGGTAGCATAGCTCAGAGCATTCGAGTTAATCAGGTAAAGCTTGATAAAATGATGAATATGATTTCAGAACTTGTAATTGCGAAAAACTCATTTATGCATATATCTGCAAAGCTGAATTTGGAGTATGACCTGCCAGAAATGTCAAAGGAAGTAAAGCAGGTAGGAACTTATGTAAATAGAATTTCTGATGAACTTCAGAACGCAATTATGTCTATAAGAATGGTAGAAATTAAAACAGTGTTTCAAAAAATGCCAAGAGTCCTAAGAGATATTGCTCAGAGTACTGGTAAGAAAATGGAATTGCACATGGAGGGTGAGAGTACAGAAATTGATAAAACAATTATCGATCAGATTAGCGACCCCTTGGTTCATTTAATACGCAATTCTGCTGATCATGGCGTTGAGGACCCTGAAGAGCGTTTGTTAAAAGGAAAACCAGAGACTGGTAAAATTATACTTAGAGCTTTTAACAAAAACAAGCATGTGTTTATTGAAATAGAAGATGACGGAAAGGGAATTGATGCAGAGAAATTAAAGACAAAAGCAAAAGAAAAAGGTATCATCACCGAAAAAGAAGCTGAAATAATGAATCAAGACCAACTGATAAACCTTATTTTTCTTCCAGGCTTCAGTATGGCAAAAAAGATTACGGAAGTATCAGGTCGAGGGGTTGGTATGGACATAGTCAAAAGTAATATAGCCAAAATAAATGGTACTATTAAGATAGAGAGTGAAGTGGATAAAGGAACAAAAATAATTATTCGCTTACCGCTTACATTGGCAGTTTCACGTGGATTGATTGTGGAAGTGACCGGTGAATCCTATATTGTCCCTTTGGAGTATATTGTTGAAACAGTAAAAATTGATAGAAATAGCCTTCATAAATTTAATGGAAAGTTTTTTACTTGTTTAAGGGGAGAGGTAATTGGAATTGAATGGCTCTGTAAGATTTTTCTAACGGGCGAGAGAGAAACTGAAAAAGAGAAAATAAATGCTGTGATTTTATCTAATGGTGTTGAAAATTACGCAATTGCTGTGGATAAACTTATAAATGAACAAGAGTTTGTAGTAAAGACATTGGAGGGCCCACTAGCTGCTATTCCTGGAATATCTGGTTCAACTCTTTTAGGAAACGGTCAAGTGGTTTTAATTGTTAATCCTACTGAATTATTACAATTAGTGGAAAAATAAAATAGGCTTTTAAATAAAGGAGCAATCATAATGAGAATTTTAATAGCTGAAGACGATCCAATAAGCAGAAGTTTTCTATTTAAGTTTTTAAATAAATATGGAAGATGTGATATGGCTGTAGATGGGTTTGAGGCATTGGATGCTTGCCTGATATCAATGAATGAAAGCATGGGATTGATAGAAACTAACACGGAAGGTGGAAAGCTATGAAGGTAGAATATATAAATCCATTTATTGAAGCAGCACAAGGAGTTTTTGAAGCTATTTTGAATATTGATGCTAAATTAGGCAAGATCAATTTAAAATACTCCCCATTTTCAGTTAGTAGCATGGTCATAATGATAGGGATGGTTGGGGAAATTAGGGGTCAGGTATGCTTGGAACTTACTTTTGAGACAGCCGAAAAAATAGTTTCAACTATGATGGGAGATATTATAGTTGAAACTATGGATGAAATTTCTAAAAGTGCAATTGCTGAATTAGGGAACATGATTATGGGCAGCGCATGCACTATTTTTTCAAAGAATAAAATCAATATAGATATTACTCCGCCAGCGATTTTGACTGGAGATAAAATAAATATATCAAACAAGGCAGCAACAATTACGATACCTATGACACTCGAAAATTATGGAAACATAAATATAAATGTTACAGCTGATGAGATGCTATAACGGGTACAATAATAATTAATGTGGAAAACAGTCACATGACAATATTTGTTTTAAAGCTTTTAAATTTTCTAAATAATGATAATTAACTTGTTGATATGCTTCTACGGATTGATATGTCAAATCTATTTTTTTGCCACTTATTAATAGAGTGGCATTATTTTTAAATATATGACAATATTCCCCTAGTTTAGCGAAGTTAATATGATAGAATACTTTTAATGAGAACTTTAAAAATAAAATATAAAATTTCGTAGTGAGATATCTATGTGTAAAAATTAGATTTGCCACTTGCTATTTTTTATAAGGGAGTATATTACTTAGGAGGAATTGTATATGACAAAAGTTAGTTTATCAGAACTAGTAAATATTGATTCACTAGAAAAGATAGCTGAAAACATTTATGCTGCTGTAGGCATTCCTATTGGGATTGTTGATGTAGAAGGAAAAATTATTGTTGCAACGGGCTGGCAGGATATATGTACTAAGTTTCATAGAGCACATCCAGTTACATGCAAGAGGTGCTGCACTAGTGATCAATATATTTGTGATCATATTATGGATGGTGGATATATATCTTATAGATGTCTAAATAATATGTGGGATATTGCATTACCTATTGTTATTGCAGGTGAACATTTTGGTACCATTTTTTTTGGCCAATTTTTTTATGAAGATGATGTGATAGATGAAGGATATTTTGCTGCACAAGCAAAAGAATTTGCTTTTAATGAAAAAGAGTATCTAGAAGCTTTAAGAAAGGTACCTGTTTACTCTAAAAAAAAGATTGATCATATAATTGAGTATTATTCAGGTCTCATTGTGACGCTTGCTGAAAGTGGTTTAAGGCAGCTTTCCTATGAAAATTCTCAAAATGAACTTGAAAAAAGTCGGAAATATTTAAATGCAATTTTTAATTCGGTAAGTGATTCAATATTCATTCATGATAGCTATGGAAATATAGGTGATGTAAATCAAACTGCAATTACTATGTTTGGTTATTCGCGTAATGAATTTATAAGTATGAATGTATATGATGTTATCTCAAAAAAAACTGACAATACTGAGGTTAATATAGATGTGTTAAGTAATAAGCAAAGTAATAATGGACATTTAATACAAGAGTATTTAGTTAAAAATAAAAGTAGCAAAGAATTTTGGGTAGAAGTTAATAGTCATGCTACAAAGATTCATGAAGATGAAATAATTATAGCAACGGTGCGAGATATCACAGAAAGAAAACAGAATGAATTAGTAATGCGTAATGAAGCTGCTCAAATGGAGAAGTTAAGAACTGAATTTTTTGCTAACATTTCTCATGAGCTAAGAACTCCCTTGAATATAATATTAGGCACAATACAAATTATTGGAATGAGCATTAACGATGAAGAAAAACCTATTAATAGAGAAAAGATT
>DATCID010000026.1:0-11190 GCA_036507975.1 Ruminiclostridium sp. | reverse complement strand
GAACAGATCATTCAAGATCAAAAGCCTGATATAGTTTATACTTGTGGTCCTACGCCCATGATGAGAAAAGTAGCAGCTATTGCAGAAAAGAAAAATATAGCTTGTCAAGTGTCAATGGAACAGAGAATGGGTTGTGGTATTGGTGCTTGTCTGGTGTGTGCTTGTAAAACCAAGCAGGGTGATGACTGGGGTTTCAGCCATGTTTGCAAAGATGGACCTGTATTCTGGAGCACTGAAGTTTGTTGGGAATAGGAGGATATTATGTCAGACAATGTTGATTTGAGTGTAGATATTGCAGGAATCAAATTTAATAATCCAGTCATAATGGCATCTGGCACATATGGCTTTGGAAAAGAATACAGTGAATATTTGGATTTGAATGTCCTTGGTGGTATTTCAGTTAAAGGACTTACCTTGACGGAACGAAAAGGCAACCTTCCACCGAGAATTGCTGAGACTCCAGCCGGTATTTTAAATAGCGTAGGTTTACAAAATCCGGGAGTTGAGGCCTTTATTGAACATTATTTGCCTTTTCTAAAGAAATTTAATACCAAAATAATAGCAAACATAGCGGGTAGTACCATAGAGGAATACTGCCAAATGGCCGAAATACTTGGTGATTCTGGTATTGATGCTATTGAGCTTAATGTTTCATGTCCAAATGTAAAGGCTGGCTGTCTTGCCTTTGGTACTTCCCCAAAGGGGATTGAGGAAATAACCTCTACTGTAAAAAAATATTGCAAACAGCCATTAATTGTTAAGCTTACGCCAAACGTAGCTGATATAAAGTCAATAGCTCAAGCGGCTGAAGCAGCAGGAGCTGATGGTATTTCTTTAATAAATACTATATTAGGCATGGCAGTTGATATTCACAAGAGAAAACCCATTTTGGCAAATAATTTTGGAGGGCTTTCTGGTCCTGCTGTAAAACCAATAGCACTTAGAATGGTATATGAGGCAGCTCACTCGGTTAAAATACCTGTTATCGGTATGGGTGGTATTTCATGTAGCAAAGATGCGATTGAGTTTTTGCTAGCAGGCGCAACAGCTGTAATGGTCGGTACTGCTAACTTTATTAACCCAGTAGCACCTATTGAGATAATAAGTGGTGTTGAAGAGTATTTAAAAAGGTACAATTATAATAATATATATAATGTGATTGGAAAATTAGAGCTAAATTGATGATAATATTTTTAGTTTTCTGATCTCAACGGCGTTACTAATCTCCCACTAAAGCATGGAAGATAATTGCCGCCAAGTTTCGAAATAAGTGCTAGAGTTCAGAAAACTTCATCTGAACTAAGTCTTCTTTATCTCAACGGCGTTACTAATCTCCCACTAAAGCATGGAAGATAAGTGCCGCCAAGTTTCGAAATAAGTGCGACTAGAGTTCAGAAAACTTCATCTGAACTAAGTCTTCTATATAATTAAAGCAAGCATTATATATTTATCTCCAAGGAGGTTAAAATGAAAACAAGGTTGATATTCGTACGTCATGCAGAAGCAGAGGGGAATTTAAACAGATTATTTCATGGGTGGTATGACAGTAAGATTACAGAAAAGGGCCACAAACAGGCAAAGAAAGTGGCTGAGAGATTGGCCTGTGTACCTATTGATATCATTTATTCAAGTAGCTTAACCCGTACATTGCAAACAGCACAGTATATTGCTGATGAAAAAAACTTACCTATAATTAGAACAGATGAGATGAAAGAGATAAACGGGGGGGACTGGGAGGATAAAACCTGGGATGAGCTTCCTATCCTATTTCCACAAGAGAACTATACGTGGGAACATGAGCCACATATTCACCAAATGCCAAATGGCGAGAATATGGTGGAATTCAATGAAAGACTGATAAAAGAAGTAAAAAATATTATATATAATAATTTGGGCGAAAATATTTGCATTGTTACACATGGTACAGCTATAAGAGCTATGCTCTGCAGATTTTACGGAGAAACACTGGAACACATGAAAAATATTTATTGGCATGACAATACATCAGTTACAATTGTTGATTATGACAATGAAAAAGATGAGTTTGAAGTTCTGATGGAGGGCGATGCAGAGCATCTTGAGTTTGAATTGAGTACAATTCAGAATCAAGAATGGTGGCAGAGCTACATGAAAGAGAAAAAAAAGCAAAATAAAGTAGACTTAGTTTAGATGGAGTGGGTTTGCTCCACCTAAACTTTAGTCGCACTTATTTCAAAGCTTGGCGGCACTTACTTCCCGCTTTTAGAGGCGGGAGTATTAGTAACGACGCTGAGATAAATTTAAATAGACTTTAGAAGCAAAAACAAATACGTGAAAGATATCATTAGGAGGGTAACGAATGGAGAATAGTAATCTCATAACTTGGCTCTTTAAAACAAATGCCATCAGGGTGAGTCCTGAGGATAAGCCATTTTGGTATACATCTTCAAAAATTGGACCGTACTATATTAACACTCATTTCCTATATGGGAGTGAAGAAAAGGCAAACAGCTTATTAAAGGTTATAGATGTTTGCAAAGAAAATAAAATGGTCTGCTCAGAGATAATTTTGGAACTTGCACGTAAAAATTTTGAGTCAGATGAAATCTTTAGGGGCTTAATTACATCAATGTGCGAGTATATTAAAATTAATTTTGATTTAAAAAAGATTGATTATATTTCAGGTGGAGAAAGAAGAGATTGGTTCTTTTCGCTGATAATTGCAAATATACTTAAAATGCCACATATAACAATTTTCAAAGATTTATCAGCCATTCTATATAAGAATGGTGTAACTTCAGAGATAATGGATATAAAAAATGCAAATGTACTACATATAGCTGATATTATTACAGAGGCTTCAAGCTATATAAGAGCGTGGATACCAGCGATACAGGCTCTTAATGGCAATTTGAAGTACAGTCTTGTTGTTGTAGATAGGCTGCAGGGTGGTTCTGAAAAGCTAAATAGCGCAGGCGTAGAATCCCATTCACTCATGAATGTAGATAAAATTTTATTTGATGGTGCACTTAATGAAAGATATATAACGTTGCTACAACATGATATGCTTATAAATTACTTGGAGAATCCGACGGAAACCATGAGAAATTTCTTAAAAGATCATCCTGAGTTTATAAAAAACTCTCTGCAATCTGACCCTAAAACTGCAGAACGAGCTAAAATGTGTGTAGAACAAAATATATACGGATTAGAATAATATGGAACTAAAGAAGACTTAGTTCAGATGAAGTTTTCTGAACTCTAGTCGCACTTATTTCGAAGCTTGGCGGCACTTATCTTCCATGCTTTATTGGGAGATTAGTAACGCCGTTGAGATAAAATAAAATTAACCCCATGTGCCAATTCATTTGGCGCATTTGGGACATGGAAGGTTAATATGAGAAGATTTCTATTTATAGCGTCAATTGTTATAACATTAGGGGTGGTAGCATTGCTTTGCTACAATCATTTTGTTTTTCAAGACGCTTTTTTCTTTCTTAAAGGGGAAGTTACTATAGAGAAGATCCTGTGTGAAGGTGACCTTGATAATGATGGCATATCTGATATGGATGATATTGTTCAGGGAGCCAGGCAGGAGGTATTTAACCAGACAAAATACCAGAGCACATACTATGAGGGCGGAGGGGGGTACCCACCACAAAATGAAGGGGTATGTACAGATGTTATTTGGCGGGCACTTCGGAATGCTGGCTATAATTTAAAATCAAATATGGATAAGGATATTTTAGAAAACACGCCTGATTATTCAAACGGAGTTGTGGTTCCAGATCCAAATATTGACTTTAGACGTGTGAAAAATCAGTATGTTTTCCTGAAAAAATTTGCTACTAGCTTGACGACAGAGGTCAAGCCATATAACAAAAAAAACTTGTTTGAGTGGCAGGCTGGTGATATAGTGGTATTGCGTAAGGGCGATCATGTTGCCGTTATTTCTGATCTGAGAGGGAAAAATGGAGTTCCATATATTTTACATAATGCCAGTACCTATGCAAAGGAAGAAAATCTATTAATGAAATGGAGCCGAAACGGACGGATTATCGGACATTTTCGCTTTCCTAAAAATACATTGGAATGATATGAAAGAAGGACTGCTAAATGGCAACATTAAAGACAAATGTTATGAGAATTTTAGATAGCGCACATATAACTTATAATACATATTTATATGACAGTAACGGTGGAGTTGTTGACGGTGTGTCTGTAGCAAATAAAATCGGGCAACCAGTTGAGAGAGTATACAAGACTCTAGTCACAAGGGGAGCTAGCAAAAACTTTTTTATTTTTGTAATTCCGGTAAGCAAGGAGCTGAACTTAAAAGCTGCTGCAAAAGCAGTTGGAGAAAAGTCAATTATTATGATAAAGCAGGATGAAATAAACAAGGTAACTGGGTATATCAGAGGTGGTTGCTCACCTATTGGTATGAAGAAGGATTACAGGACGGTAATAGACAGCTCTTGTGAGAGTATTGAGACAATCATATTTAGTGCTGGAAAGATTGGATACCAAGTAGAGTTATCACCACAGGAACTAATTGGCTTTATAAAGG
Organism: Ruminiclostridium sp.; assembly: GCA_036507975.1. Classification (GTDB taxonomy): domain Bacteria; phylum Bacillota; class Clostridia; order Acetivibrionales; family DSM-1351; genus Ruminiclostridium. Next base: position 6,644 of record DATCID010000026.1, on the reverse strand, counting down.
CTGGGGTGGCTGATATTGCTGAAGATGGAAACTAGAGTGAGTACACTATATAATATATTTTATTACGCCATTTTTGAAAAGACTGGTGATTTCATATGTGAAAAATTCTTTTATTTCTGACAGATAATCTTTAGGGTAAACGTACTTGCCGTACCCAAACTGGCCATATTTAAACTCTCTAGCTTCATTTGTCATATCAAGTGTAGTATTTGGAAAGATTTCTGTAATTCTATTCTTTGCTTTAACAGTATATCTATGCGATATAACTTCAAAAGTAATCGGGCTTATAGCTGCAGAAGGAAAGACCTCGCGCAAGCTGAGTAAGAGCTCTTTATATTCTTTTTTCCATCCTTCATAAATAAAGACAGGGGCTATTATAAAACCAACGGGATAATGCGAAGAAGAAAGTTTCATACTTGCTTCAATACGTTTTTGGACAGAGGCGGTTTTATGCTCATAAGCATTAATAACTTTATCTGTATTCAAACTGAATCTGATATCAGTGTGATTATTATGATCTAAATTTAACAAGTTGTCTATATCTGTATACTTGGTTACAAACCTAAAACGTGCATTTGGTTGCTGAGCAAAGAAGTTTATTGCAGACTTTAACGAACCCGTATAAGGCTCAACAGGCACTGGGTCTGAGGTTGCTGCACCTTCGAATATTGTTGTTTCTGGAAGCCGTTCGGTTATATATTTGGTCGCTTTTTCTAATATTTCTTCGAGGTTTACATAAACTCTGACGAAGGGCTTATCACCTAATTGTGTATTTAAATAGCAGTATTCACACTGACCAATACAACCACTTACCAAAGGAAGCTGGTAATGCGCTGAGGGCTTACAACTCTGAAAAGTTAAGCTCTTTTTTACGCCTACTACTAGCGTTACTTTTCCATTTAAATATTGTAACGTAGCATTATCTCCTGGAATACATGATTTAACCTTATTCAAAGAGCATTCGGTTATTTCAATATCGGTATTCTTAAAATGACTATAGAGTTCTTGACCTAAATTATAATCAAGAGATCCTGTCTCAAATATTATTCTTTGGGGTACAAACATATGATATCCTCACATACTCCACATAAAAGCGTTTTTAAAGTACAATACTTTTCATGTGGGAAATTCGTATTAGTTACTGATAGTTTGTACGGATTTCAACTGCTTATACGATTTTCCTTCACATTCTTATTTCCAACCATCTGTGTAACCATCAGTATTATCATCCGATGAGTAGGCTGATAAATCACCAAAAGATATCTTATCAGAAGACTTGATTTTTTCTGAAAACAAATATGCACAAACCAATGATGTAATAGGTATTGTAACTAGAATCCCTAAGCTTCCAACAAGAGCTTGAAGTATCTCTACAACTATCATTTCCTTGTTTAGTAACTCTAAAAGAGAACTGTTATATGAAATCAAAAGTAGAACTACTGAAAGTGAGCTACCAATGTATGCCAGTATTAGTGTGTTTGCCATTGTTCCCATTATATCTCGTCCGATAGATATCCCAGACTTAAATAGCAGACTCAATGGTGTGTATTCTAGCTTTTCTTTAAACTCTGCAAGAGCTGCAGCTATAGACATCGATACGTCCATAATAGCCCCAATAGCTCCAATAAGTATCGCTGCAAATATAATTGCTTTTATGTCTATAGGATGATTTGGGTTTATGCGGACTAAATACATGGACTCCTCGCTAACTAATCCAGTAAGCCTCAATACATTGTCCATAAACAGTGTTAAAATGCCAGACACTAATACTCCAACTAAACAGCCTATACCAGCTGCTAGGCTTTTCTTATTAGCACCATAAACTATTAGCAATGTTACAATAATGATAAATAAACAAGTAATTATTGACCAGAAATATATGTTATAGCCCTGAATTATAGCTGGAACAAATACAGTGAAAATAGCTGCAAATGTAAAGATTAAGGATAGTATAGTGTTAAAACCTTTGAAATGTCCAAATATAATTAAAAAGATTAGAAACGCTATTCCTAGAATTAGAAGAGAATCTGTCCTTAAATACTCACCTAAAACCCATTCAACCTCATCACCCACATTGTCTAGCTTATATAAAATTACTTTATCTCCTGCTTCCACCTCTTTTAATGAAGTACCTGTAAATGGGTCTACCGTTTGCAAGGCAGTTATTTGAGTACCTTTTTGTTTCCCAGATAAAATGTTAGCAGTAAAAGAAATATCCTTGCCTACTTCTGGTTTATCCCCACCTAAATCGTATTCGACAGGCTTAGTTTTTATTATTTTGATCACTTGGGCTTTTTCAGCAGAAACACCCTCTGAACCACTTAGAATATTTAAATTATGTGAGGTTACTTTATTGCCAAGGTATAAAAGTATTATTGAAATAATAATAGTGACTAAGTATATTATAGTTTTTTTATTTAATATTGATTTTATAGACATTAATCCTCCAGTAAATCCATTCAAGTTTATAATAACAGTGCACGATTTGTACCTTTACTTAGTTAAATAACTCTGTTTATAATAGCATAAGCAATGCTGCTATTCAATGGTAAATGGATAAGCAGGCAAGACTAAGCTGAGTTATTGCATCATAGAATTTGTTTCAATATTAAATCATTACAAAATAATGACATAGATGTTGAATAAACAAATAGATTAGTATAATATTATATTTATTGGCAGGTTGGAAATTTTTATGTTAATACTGTTTGCACGAATTTACTGGTACTTAATTTTTATTTATATTTGAGGTGTGCTACATGAAAAAAATTTTTTATAAAAAAATTCTTTTAGCAGCATTAACATTTTTAGTACTACTCTTTATACCTAGTTATTCATATGCTAACGATATCCCGCAGCAGAAGAACATTCTTCTGCTACATTCCTATAATGAAGGTTTGGCTTGGACTAGTGAACAAAATTCAGGAATAATTGAGACAATAGAAAAGTCCAATGATAATTGTGCGATATATGTTGAATATATGGATTGGAAAAACTATCCTTCCAGTGACAGTTTAAAATATTTGTATGGTTATTATCAATTCAAATATCAACAAAAGAATTTGGATTTAATAATAGCTACTGATGATGCCGCCCTTACTTTTGCTTTGAATAACAGAAGCAATTTATTTTCAAACGCACCTATAGTTTTCTCTGGGGTTAATCAAGAGGGCATATCTCAAATAGTGGGCAAATATAAAAACTTTACAGGTGTTATCGAAAAAATTGATCCAACGGAAACAATTAAAATGGCTTTGAATATTAACCCTTCTTTAGAAAATGTTTATGTAGTTTTTGATAATTCTGAAAGTGGAATTTCTACAGGTAAGTTAGTTATTGATAAAATAGAAGCGTTGAATATGAATTTAAAGGCTATACCACTAAATGATTTAAACTTTAAGGATCTACTTGAAGTTGTTGGTAGCCTAAATAATAAAAGTATTGTTTTTTTTGCAACATATTATAGTGATGCGACTGGAAATATTTTAGATTTTAATATAGCCGCAAAAGAAGTCAGTAGCCATAGTACGGTTCCTGTGTATCACCAGTATGATTTTGGATTGAATAAAGGTGCTTTTGGTGGAAATATGATGAGCGGAAGACTCTATGGTAACATTACTGCGGACTTGGCTCTTCGTATACTAAAGGGAGAAACTGCGGACAGTATTCCAATTATTTCTCCCAATGCAACTCGAAAAGTCTTTGACTATCTACAGTTAGAAAAATTTAATATACCGCTTAGTAAGATACCAAAAGATGCTGAAATTATAAATAAGCCATTTTCTTTTTTGGAAACATATAGAATGCTTGTATTGGGAGTTTTGCTTACATTTGCTATAATGCTAATTTCCCTTGCGACTTTGTTGTTATATATAAAGAAAATAAGAAGGATGAAAAAAGAGCTTTCTAATAGCAATAAAGAGCTAACTCAGACAAATGAAGAATTATTAGCTTTTGATGAAGAGCTTAAAATTCAACTAGACGAGATATGCACAATACAGGATAATTTATGCAAAAGTGAGGAAAAGTATACTTACCTTGCCCTTCATGATGTTTTAACAGGACTTCCAAATAGGCGCTCACTTTTTGAAAATGTAAAAAAGCTCTTCTCTACAAAGACTGACGTTAAAGTTGCTTTGCTATTTATTGATATGGATAATTTTAAGTATATAAATGATACTATGGGACATGAATTTGGAGATGACTTAATAAAGCAAGCAAGCGAAAGGTTATCACTAGATCTTAATGAAAACAGTACCCTTTACAGACTTGGTGGAGACGAATTTATTTTGTTAGCAGAAGAAGTAGGAGAACAAAGTGAGGCTGAAAGGTTCACCGCTGAAATTTTGAATGGCTTTAAGGAAGAGTTTATAATTAAAAATTGTGTGTTGCATATTAGCTTTAGTATTGGATTGGCCATGTATCCAGAGCATGGTGAAAATATAGAGGAATTAATAAAGTCTGCTGATATTGCTATGTATAAGGCAAAAGAAAGTGGAAGGAATAGATATGTAGTATATGAAAAGAGTATGAATAAAGCCTTTTCAGAAAGAATGAATATTGAGAAATTCTTGCATGATGCAATGGATAAGGATGAATTTGAACTATATTATCAACCTCAGTTAGACTTGAATAGTAACAGGATAACAGGACTTGAAGCTTTGCTGAGATGGAAAAGTCCTGAATTGGGGTTTGTTTCTCCTCTGAAATTTATACCTGTTGCAGAAGATACCCATTTGATCGTTACATTGGGTGAATGGGTATTAATTCAGGCATGTGATTTTTTAAGTAAACTACATAAGAGTGGACATACTCACTTGAAAGTCTCAGTTAATATATCAATACTACAGATTTTGCAGGCCGACTTTACTGATAAGGTTATACGAATACTTGAATTTTTTCAGCTTGAACCTAGTTATCTTGAGTTGGAAATAACTGAAACAGTTTTGATTGAGTCATTTGATGCGGTATATATTAAATTGAAGATGTTGAGCGAGAAAGGAATTGGAATTGCTCTTGATGATTTTGGCAAGGGCTATTCATCACTAAGCTATTTGAAGCAGCTACCAATTTCTACACTAAAAATAGATAAGTGCTTTATAGATCAGGTCTCACTAGATGTTGAAAACGAAACTATAACACGTCATATCATTACAATGGGTAGAGCTATGGGGATGTGTGTTATAGCTGAAGGGGTTGAACTTCAAGAACAGCTAGATTATTTAAAAAAATATAAATGTGATAAAATCCAGGGATATCTTTTCTCTAAAGCTTTGCCTAAAAAGGATATAGAAAAACTGCTGGAGACAACAAAAAACAAAATGTGAAGAAACTGTCATTAGAAGTTGTGATCAAGATGAAAATAAGGGTATAATTATAACTTAAAGGGCTTATGAAAGGAGAAATCATGGATGGAAACAATATTACTTGTGAATCAATTGATGAATATATTATAAAATTCCCCCCTGAAATCCAGAAAATACTTAGAATGTTAAGAAAAGTTATCAAAGAGTCTGCACCAGAAGCAGAGGAAAAGATAAGTTATCAAATGCCTACTTTTGTGTTACATGGAAATCTGGTGCATTTTGCTGCTCATAAAAATCATATGGGATTTTATCCAACTCCTAGTGGAATTGATGCATTTAAACATGAATTATCGGAATATAAAGGAGCAAAAGGGTCAATACAATTTCCTTTAGAAAAGTCAATACCGTATGAATTAATTAGCAAGATAGTTAAGTTTAGAGTTGCTGAGAATATAAAACAAGCAGAAGGTAAAGTGAAAAAGAAGAAATGATTTTTAAGTCAAAATTAATCATTATGGAGATAATTATGAAGAAAATAATGGACGAGTTCATATTAATATTTAGAATGGACATCACAACCAAAGAAGCTCAACCCACTCCAGAGCAAATGGAAATATACATGAAACAATGGGGAGAATGGATAAACGATATTTCTGTACAAAACAAACTCGCAGATGGGGGTAATCATCTATCAACTGAAGGCAGAGTTTTAAAGCCAAACGATGTAATAACAGACGAACCTTACACTGAAAAAAAGGAAACAATTGCAGGATACATCATAATTAAGGCATCGAACTTTGATGAAGCGATTAACATCGCGAAGGCTTGTCCGATTTTGCAAGGGGAAGGAACTAGTGTTGAAGTGAGAAAAGTTGGTCATTCATAATAACTCTCCGCTATTTTAGAACCTCGGACGGTAAAGAATTCTTATACTTTTTAAATTGCATAAGTCATGAATGGCTTATCGAAAATATTCCTATGGATAAAAGAATACTAACTAAGTGGTTAAAAGCGGGTATCATTTTCAAAGACGAGTACAGCGACACTAAAGCTGGAACACCCCAGGGAGGTATAATTTCACCTTGCCTAGCCAATTTGGCTCTAAACGGACTTGCAAGTATGCTGTTAGAAAAGTTTATGCGAACATCCATAAAAGGAAAAACAGTAATCAGCAAGGTGCATACGATTGTTTATGCGGATGATTGTGCGCCACGAAGGCGCAGGAAGGCGGCGAAAGCCGCATAGAATGCAGCTATGCTGCACAGAAGATGAGAGTAGGTCTCTCGGAACCGCCATACAGGTGGAGGTTTCAAACCACCTTAAGCTGCTGTGGACAAA
>DATCID010000025.1:0-21695 GCA_036507975.1 Ruminiclostridium sp. | reverse complement strand
TATAGCAAGTGCCATTCCATTGAAAGCATGTCGATAATTAGCTTTAAAACTTTCATGACTATCAGGTCTGCCATTGTCAACTCCGATTAATGTACCTTCTCCTACAATTTCAAATATTCCTGCTTCATAGGGAACATCCTAGGATAAATGCAAATCAGAAGTTGTTGCTTGAATTATTTTTCTTTCAAAATGAGGGAATACTTCTGTCATTCCTTGTCTTGGAAACTCATAGCTTTTTACCCCGAAAAATTTTCCGTTCAAGAACAACTCTGCACTTTCACAATTGGTATAACATATAACCGGAATTATTTTTCCTTCAAGTCCTTTCCAGTTCCAATGAGGGAAAACATGGAGCATGGATTTTTCTGTCCACTGGCTCTGGTAGAAATAAAAACCATCCTTTGGGAAGCAACAGGTATAAAACATTCCAGAACTTGCATTTTTATTTGGCCATCTTGATTCTCCAAGATAGTCAATCCCTGTCCACATAAAATCTCCCGCAACATAGTCATGCATTTTTGTAAACTTCCAAAGTCTCTCTGCAGTAAGCATACTACTAAAATATGGTCCTTTCCACCAGATTAATGCATCGGCTTCCATTTGGTATTGGCCTCTAACACCACTAGCAGATACATTCTCACTGCCTATTACCTTCCAATGTGGGTGAAGATAGTGGTCATCAGCATAAAATGTTTCAGTCCTCGTACGCCATCTATCTACATAGTTATAACCAATAACATCTAATTGTTCAAGAACAGCACTAGTGGTTTCAACTGGCTCAGCTACTATATTGTCGCAAGCTGAAGTGACTGGCCTGGTGGAATCCATGCTATGGCAAATGCTAAGTAGTTTTTCTAATATAATGGCTCCTTCTTCTTTCGTCTGATCTAGTATTTCATTTCCCACACTCGATAAAATAATCGAAGGGTGATTTCTATCTCGATTTAGCATATTTCTCAAATCTTGAACTGCAAAGGCATCAAAATATTTGGAATAGCCATATTTACTGTTCCCGTTCTTAGCCTTTGTTATTTTCCACTCATCAAAAGCTTCATCCATTACTAGAAATCCCATACGATCACACATGTCCAGCATTTCCGAAGAAGGGGGGTTATGACTTGTTCTTATAGCATTACAACCCATGGTTTTAAGTAATTGAAGTCTCCTTTCAAGCACTCGTTCCGGTACAGCAGCACCAACGCTCCCACCATCATGATGAATACATACTCCATTAATTTTCACTCTTTCATCATTGAGAAAAAAGCCTTTATCTGCAGTAAATTTAATTTTTCGTATACCAAAAGGTGTCTCATACGTGTCAATAATATTATCGTTTATATATATTACCGATTTAAGAATATACATTGAAGGACTAGCAATGGACCATAATTCAGGATTATCTAAGTTTAGGTGCTCACTGAATTCAAAATCCTGTTTTGCAGGTATATCATATTTTGACCATAATTCAACAGGTACCTGGTTTTCCTTATTCTCAACAATTGTATAGACCGAAATATTTACCTCTTCTTCCGTTTCATTGCAACCCTAGTAACTGCCTTTATTTCTGCAAATTTATCTGTTACTTTAGGTGTTGAAACAAACGTACCCCACTGATCCACATGAACCTTTTCAGTAAGTATCAGCCAAGTATGTCTATAAATTCCTGACCCTGAATACCAACGAGAGTTGGGTTGTTCAGAATTGTCCACCCTAACAGCCAAAACATTTTCTTCTTCACCATAATTCAAATATGGTGTTAGGTCATAATAAAAGCTAGTGTACCCACTTGCTTGATTTCCAAGGTGAATTCCATTATTCCTTTGGAATTTGAAAATGTTTTCTATACCACCCAATTCCTGCGGGTAGAAACCCACCATCGCCACAGGAAGGACTATTTTCAGCACTTTGGATATCTCCTTTAAAAAAGCGCCAATCGAAGTCAAAAGTCTTCCTCACCCTTAGCTTTTCATTTTCAATATTTAGTAAATCGCTCTTTAAACATTCCATTTATTAAGCCTCCAGATATTTCTTATTTTATTCCATACTATGAACATTGCTTATTGCTATATATGTATTATAAAATTATAATTAAGTAGAATACATGCATTACATTGCTATAAATATACACAAAGTTGCTTTTCTTGGAGGGTATATGCTTACTAGTTTTGGAGTTCCAAATAATTTAAAACTTGAAATTGGATTTGAAGATCATGAAAACCATATATTTGTTAACAGCTGTGGCTATTTAAAGCTTTTAACAAAAGATTTCTCTATATCTAGAGAAAATGGAAGGAGTGATTTCCAAATCATTTATATTATAAAAGGGAAATGTCTACTAACGATAGACAATAAATCTACTTGGGTAAATGAAGGAAATATGATATTATATAAACCAAACGAACCTCAGTTTTACTCGTATTTTTTTACGGATTCTACAGAAGTATATTGGATTCATTTTAGCGGATATGGTGCAAGCGAGTTTCTTAAGAAATTGGAATTACTTAAACATACTGTTTACCCCATTGTTTTTGACAACAAATGTAATGAACTGTTTAGTAGGATTATTAATGAGCTGCAAATTCAAAAGTCTTTTTATGAACAATCTGCCACTGCGTATTTTTGTGAATTATTAGTTACTATTGCTAGATTAATATCCTTTCCAAATGAGAATCATCCTGAAATATGTAAAGATGATTTAAAAAAAGTGATAGAAATGATGCATTTAAAATATTATGAAAACCATCAAGTTAGTTTCTTTGCCAGGGAATGTAATTTAAACTTGTTCCGATTCATGCACAAGTTTAAAGCTTTAACTGGAATGTCAACAATAGAATATTTAACCAGAATTCGTGTAAATATAGCCAAAAATCTACTACTTAACTCTTCCTTAAGTATTTCAGATATCTCAAGTATAGTTGGATATGAAAACCCACTATATTTTAGTAGAGTTTTTAAGAAAGAAACAGGGATTTCTCCTCGTTTTTATAATGTAAATTGTTTTATATTATAATTAAACTGCTTTAAATGATTAACAAGTATTGTCCTTTCCCTGTCCCTGTAAGGTACCTATGTCACCCTTATCAATTTGGAAATGGCTATATGAACCAGACTGGAAAGTAAGGGTCCAAAAGTCTTCTACTTTTAAGTTTAATATTAGGGTTGCTATTATTTTCAAAGCACCTTGATGACCTACTATTAAAATTGTTTTTCCCTTATATTTTTCTAGAATATTATTAAAGCACAGCTTTACCCTGTTATAAAAGCTGTTAAAGGATTCTCCTTCTGGCAAACAATAGCCTTGCCAATCTTTTGACCACTTAAGCCACTCTTCCCTATAGGCTTTCTCTATTTCTGTGTAATGAAGTTTTTCCCATATACCAAAATTAATTTCTTTTAACTCTTCGTAAATTTTAAATTCATCTTTATTTAAACCCGTTATAATCTCAGACGAGCTGATAGTTCTAATAAGTGGGCTTGTTATTACTGCTTGGAAATATATATCTTTTAATTTTTCACCTACAACCTTACACTCCGCTTCACCTTCTAATGTTAAAGGCACATCTGTCCACCCATAATAAACCTTTTTTTTGTTTAATTCTGTTTCTCCATGCCTAACTAAATATATATTCGTCATAATAACATAACCTTTTGTAAAACAATAAATATGCATAATACCAGAATTTCAGTAATCTCACATCCAGCACCTAAGGTGTCCCCTGTCATTCCATCTATTTTAGATTTTATATATTTTTCATATAAGAACATTATTATAAGTATTGGAAGTATTATAAATAAACCTTTAAATCCTAGTATTAAAACTATGATTAATGTTCCCATAATTAAAGAAATACTGATGGTTTTTATTGATATTTTGCCAATAAATAGATTTCCTAGCCCATTTTCTTTTCTTGCATAAACTGAAATATAACTAAGCATAACTAAAATGGTTCTGGATAAAACAGAGGCTATTATAATAGCCTTTACAATATTATAATTAGTATTACTAATGGAATTTAAAAGTGCCATCCTCAAAGCTAGATCAAAAAATATAGCCACTCCTCCGTTGGTTCCTATTCTACTATCCTTCATAATCTCAAGAATTCTTTCCTTACTTCTAGAGGAGTATATTCCATCGCAGGTGTCTGCGAGTCCATCAAGATGAAATGCTCCCGTTATACACACATTGAATAAGGTTACAAGAATAATGACTATTAAATTCGAAAAAACTAAAGAACTCAATAAAAAAACTATTCCATTTAAAACGCCTATAACGAGCCCTACTAGTGGAAAATATACCATTCCATTTTTAAAGCTTTTATCATCTACAGCAATTTTAATATTTATAGGTATCCTAGTTAAAAATTGTAGCATAAGAATAAAATTTTTCATGTCTCACCTCTTGGTCATTTATTTTATTTTAATAGGCAAACCACAAACTAAAAGATAGACCTCATCTGATCTTGAAGCAATATATTGATTTGCTCTTCCTGCTAAATCTCTGAATATTCTTGCTAGCTTATTATCAGGTACAATTCCAAAACCAACTTCATTTGTAACAAGTATTGTAGTTTCTGTGTTTAAAATTGCTTCATCAAGAAACTCATTTATTTCTTGTAGAATTTTTGTCTCTATTTGATTTATTACCATCTCATCTGAATTTTCTACATCAAACCCACCAAAATCAAACATTAAATTTGTAATCATTATTGTGATACAATCTAGCAATATTATTTGAAAAGGTTGTGATTTTTCATGAAATACTTTTTTTAGATCTTTATAGCCTTCAAAAGTATCCCAACTCGCAGGTCTTCTCTCCCTATGTTTTTTCACCCTATCCTTCATTTCATCATCAAAAGGTATAGAAGTAGCAATATACATCACTCTATCACCTATTGATTTTGCTAGATTTTCTGCATAAGTGCTTTTTCCACTTCTTGCTCCACCAGTTACTAAAATCAATTTTCCCATTTTGCACCTCTAAAGCTCCCTGAGGAGTTAATATTTACTCTTTTCCTGTATATGCAAAGGCATCCTTCATAATCTTAGCCTCTTCTAGTGTTGCCATATTATTTATAGCATATAAGGAAGCCTCAATTATACTAAAAGCTAACGGGCATCCTGAACCTTCCCCTAGCCTCATTTTCAAATTTAGCATAGGCTCAAAATCCAGTTCCTTCATCACATAAGTTGCTCCTAGCTCCTCTGAAAGATGGGAGGGAAACATATAATCCCTCACTAAAGGATTTAATCTGTATGCACATAAAGCTGCCACTGATGCTATAAAGCCATCAATAACAATTGGAACTCGATTTTTTGCGGCTCCTAAATAACACCCACAAAGTCCTGCAATATCAAGTCCACCAACTTTTGATAACACATCAATAATATCATTTTTATCTGGAGAATTTATGTAAATAGATTTTTGTACAACCTGAATTTTGTTCAAATACAATTTTTCTGTTAAGCCGGAGCCTTTACCCACGACTAAGGAACTATCCAGCCCGGAAAGTACACTTAGTACTGCAGCTGAAGTAGAAGTGTTCCCAATTCCCATTTCACCAGTTCCAAAAAGATTATAACCTTCCTTAACTAAGGAATCCACCATCTCTATTCCAGTTTCTATGGCTCTAATTGCCTCATCTCTTTTCATAGCAGGGCCCTTAATCATATTAGCAGTTCCATATCTAATTTTCTTATTTATTATCTTTGGATTTTCAAAATCCTCCTTAACACCAATGTCAACTATAGTGATATCTGCTCCATTAAACCTAGCTAAGGTGCATACCCCTGTTATATCTTTAGTAAAATTATTAGTAACTACAGCTGTGACTTCTTGTGGACAAGTACTTACGCCTTCCTCTACTACTCCATTATCTGCACACATTATGATGATATTTTTTTTATTTATTGTATTATAAAGCTTACCTGATATACCAGCAACCTTTATAGCTATTTCCTCTAAGGTTCCAAGACTTCCAATGGGCTTAGTTAAATTATCAATTCGATTCTGGGCCTCTGACATTACTTGTTTTTCCACAGGTTGTATACCATTAAGAGTAATATTTAATAAATCCATTTAATTAACACCTGTTACACCTTTTGTAATATCTGCATACTCATTTAAAGCCAAATCCACTGCCTTTAAATTTTCATTAGGAGTACTTTTGGGTATTTCACAACCACTACTAATAAAAGAATATTCATCTCCTGAAAGGAGACATTCATATACTGCTTTTTTCACTGTTTCTGGCGTGCCTTGATTTACTATACTCACAGGATCCATATTTCCATTTACACTAGCAAAGCCCTTTAGCTTTGAAACACTAGTTTTATAATCTACCATATGATCAATATCTATAATATCTGCACCACTTAAACGAATATGATCAAGTAAATGGGATATATTACCGCAAATATGGAGTTTTACTTTCGCACCATTGTCATGAATTTCTTTGATAAGCTTCTGCTCAAAGGGAAGAACAAACTCTAAATACATTGCTGGGCTTAACAATGAAGCTACAGCATCTCCAATTCCAATAAAGTCTGCACCAGCTTTAATTTGCTCTTTTGCACAGATAACCCCTTCTTCAAGGCAAATTGTCATGAGTTCCTTTGCAAATTCAGGTTCATCATAAAAATCCTCCATAAAATTACTTACACCTCTGAGATCTGCAGCTTCAGCTAGAGAACCTTCTACCCAACCTAATATAGAATAATTATTGCCTGTCTCTTGTTTATAATATTCAATAGCGTGAATCCTATCCAGCATTCGTTTTGAATCAATGGGCTTAAATATTTTTAGTTTTTTTATATCTGAATAATCCTCTAGAAAACGTTTTTTACATAAAGGCAAATTGTCATAAGGAAAAATAACCTCCGCACCAAAATCTGCAGCTTCCCTGAAAGGGTCCGACATTGTATTTAACATATCAATGCCAAAAGCTTCATTGCATTTTATGTTTGCTCTAGTTAAATATTTATAGTCTGTACAGAACTTATCCAGTGGAATATCAATGAATTTTGCTGCAAAGGCCATAAGAATATTTAAGTTTGGTGCTCGATCAACAGGTTTTCCCTGGAGCCGATTATATACTCTATCATATGGTTTCATATTATAACATCCTCTCTAGCCTACTTTATGTTATTCTATAAGTCGGATTAGGCTTTCCCGGCTTAAAACACTCCATGTTCAAATCTAGAATTTTTATATTCTCTGTCTCAACTACTTTAAAAAATAACTTTTCAAGTAATGCTTTTAGTTCTTCCGGCTGCGCATCTACTCTAGCATTGATTATAACATTCCACCTTGTGGATGTCTTGATTGCCTTTTTACTAAAATCCATTTCCTCATGTATACTCGTTATACTTGCCTTGCTCCAGTCTTCTTGTGAGACACCATAAATCTTTAAATGAGCTATCTCGAAATTACTTTTTTTGAACTCCTCTTTCAGCTGATTCATAACTTTCTCTATAAGCATGTTTATATCCACACTTTTATCTGAAGCTAAACTAGCGGTTAAGTTAAGCCATCCAAGCCTTGCTTCTCCCTCCCCATAAATTGTGTAGTCAATATCTAAGGTTCTAGCTTTGGAGGTATTTACATTATAGATAGTATTAATCCATCCATCTACATTTAAATCTTTTTTAGCGGAAACACAAACTATATCAGCAGCTTTAAATTTAGTTTTAATGAACTCTGTAATATTTTTTATCTCTTCTTCACTTAGAAAATCGATCTTGTTTAAAACTATTATATCTGCTTCCTCCAGCTGTTTTATAAATAGATAGTTTATTTCTGAATGGAAGTCTGAATTATCTTCTATCATAACTCTTTTGATTCTCTTTGGGTCCACTATTACGGAAAGAGGTCTTAGTATCACCTTTGACATGTATTTTAATTCAATGGGTTTAAAAATTGTTGCAATTAAATCTGTGCAGCTACCCACTGGTTCAGCTAAAATCACATCAGGCATTTTCTGCTCCGCTAAAGTTTGTACTTTAGTTATAAACTCCTCGAAGTTACAACAAAAACAACCCCCAGTTACCTCAAGTACTGACATGCCAGAAGCTTTTAAAAAGTTTGTATCAACTAAGTCGCTACCTTGATCATTAGTAACTATACCAACTTTTTTTCCTTCACTGAGAAAATGTCTTGCTATACTTAGTATGGAAGTGGTCTTACCTGCTCCTAAAAATCCGCCTACAACAATTAATTCAGTGGTCACTAGCCTCACACTCCAATTGAATTCTCTTAATTATTTCTCTTTTATTAGGTATTGTTCCTGCAGTTATCTGCTCTCCATTTATTATTATAGCTGGAAAACGCTCTACCTCCAAGCCTTCTATGCTGTGAAGATTTTTCAAGTTTTCCAGCTGCTTATATTCAATCTCAATATAATCCATTTTTCTTTCCAGTTTATCAAACATTTCTCTCACAAGTCCACCTATAATAAAGCAGGCAGAACATGGATATTGTAGCTCTACTACATCTATTTTCACTCTCATGTTCTGCCCCCTATGCTATAATCCTTTTTTATTTACTTGTTCTATTATAGATTTTCTCAATTCTTCTATAGTCGGTATTATACTTATATATTTAATCTCACCATCAATACATATGGTAGGTATGTTTTTAACTCCGAGTTTTATCATTCTAACTACAGATTCTTTTTCCTTAACCTTGTACTCTGTCCATTCTACCTTGTCCTCAAGTCCTTTAACTGCCGCCTTAACTGCCTCTACCATGTACTGACAAGGAGCACAAGAAGCTGAATCTAGAGTTATAACATCTAAAATTACTTTAGTTTCATTCTTATAGTCTGGTAGGTGTATGGTAATATCAGAAAGACTTCCCTCAGCTCCTAGGAACTCTGAAACCTCACCGTATACTACACTAGCCACAGCCTTTACATTTTCAACTGGTGTATTGAAAGGCATATCACACCCTGGTGAAAGAATATAGCCCTTAGTTCCACCTATCTGTAAACAGTTTTTCGCATCTTTAATATTATCTGTAGGAGTTCCAAAGAGCATTGTAACTGTAAGCTTTATATTCCCTCCTAAAGATACTCCATACCTCTCGGAAATACCTTTAGCAAAATCCAAGGCGACATTTTCATCAATGGAAATATTGTCTGGCTTACATTTACACATAGATTCTATATTTCTTGTGGCATTTCCACAAACAAAGTAAGAACTCAACTTTCCATTATCCTTTATATATTGAAATAATGGGGTTATAAATGGAGAAACAAATCTTTCAAAGTTTTCAGGAGATATCTGAGAAACCATAGGATCAACTACCGCGATTATGTCTACTCCTGATTCCATGTACATTCTAGCAGTATTTTTACAAACTTCTATACAAAAGCTCATAAGCTCTTCTATCTTTTCAGGATTATCCATCATTTCGTAAAATATATCCGTTCCTTTTAAATGGAGTGCTAAGGTAAAAGGTCCTGTTATAAGTCCATAAATAGCGATCTTATCACCTAAGGTGCTACAAATTTTTCTAGTTGCTTCTAAAACTATTGGGAACCTTCCATCATTTTCTGTTGGAACCTTTAAATCCTTTAGTTCTTTACCATCCTCAAGGGGATGGGATATAACTGCAGGTGGATTAAATTGGGAATATTGAAGCATGCAGCCCATAGCTTCTGCCTCAATCTGCAAATCAAATAACGCTGGAAGTCCATCTGGTCTATATAGTTCATAGGCCTTAGTAACACCCTTAACCATGTTATCCACTGACTTAAAATATTCTTCGCAGTTTACTCCTATAAGGCTTGCGCCATGACACCCTACAAAAGGTACCCAAGGAGCTCTTGTAACTTCTTCATTTCTAAAAGCTCTTAGTACTAATTCTTTTGAATTCATCCTTAATACCTCCATCTAGCTTGCAAGCAATGATTTTGCAACTTCAGCTGCTGTAGCAGCATCCGGTGTATAATGATCTGCGCCTATTTCTTTAGCAAAGTTAGTTGTAATCGGAGCTCCACCAATCATGAATATATATTTTTCTCTAATACCACGTTTAGTAAACTCATCAATTATCTCTTTCATGGCTGGCATTGTTGTTGTAAGTAGGGCTGACAGGCATACTATTTGTGCTCCTACTTCTTCTGCTTTATCTGCGAAAGCTTCAGGTGGAACGTCTGTACCTAAATCGTAAACTTCAATACCTGCTCCCTTAAGCATCATTCTAACTAGATTCTTACCTATATCATGTAAGTCTCCTTTTACTGTTCCTATAACTGCTTTACCTATTGCTTTAACTCCTGCAGCTGTAAGGATTGGTTCAAGGATTTGCATACCCGCATTCATAGCACGGGCAGCTATCAACATTTCTGGAACATAAATTTCGTTATTTTTAAATTTAATTCCTACTTCACTCATCGCTGATATTAAACCTTCATTCAATATTACCTCTGCATCAATTTTTTCCTCTAATGCTAAATTGACTAATTCCTTAACCTTTTTAGCATTACCCCTTTGTACAAGTAGGGAAAGTTCATTTAAATCCATATTTAATTCCTCCTAAATTTTTGTGTTTTAATTCTATGATACAAATATAATACTTTTAATAACTTCTGTATTGTAAAAAAACTATACTTCTTAGCAATCTTTTATTGTGATAAACTTAAAAGTGTTCTTATTGTCACAAATAAAATAAAAGGATGTATGACACAATGGAATCTATACAAGAACATATAATAGGATTTGAAGAGAAAGAATTGTATTTATCAGAGGATTATTTACCCTTTTCTGCCTTTGTTAGCAACCTTCATAAAGATGTACCTTGCCATTTTCATAATTATATGGAGATGCTTTATATTACATCCGGCAGCGCAATTGTACATGTAAACAACAAATCCTTTGATTTTTCTGAAGGAGATTTTCTCGTAATTAATTCTAATGATCTTCATTATATAAAATCTGTGGGCCTCCCAGAGTTTCTAGTGCTTCAGTTTAAATCTTCTATGATCAATCCAGACCTAGAATTGCCTTTTGAAGGAAAATATTTTTTACCACTTCTAAAGAAAGACTTAATCTTTACTAAAGATATCAGATTGCACCATGGTAATACCCTTGAAAACTTAATGCTGGAAATTGTTTCTGATTTTAAAGAGAAATTTATGGGATATGAGTTGAATATAAAAGCAAATATATATAAAATCTTCTCTTGGTTAATTAAAAATGATTTTATTGAATTCCCTAATATTAAGGGCATAACTCCCTCTTCTGTTTCTAAAATTTCAGTTTTGCTTGAGCACATATGTAGTAATTTTGATAAGGAGCTAACCATTGAAGATGCTTCAAAAATGGTATACATGAGTTACCATCATTTTTGCAGAACCTTTAAGAAGGTAACGGGTAAAACCTTTATAACGTATCTGAATTTTGTGAGGCTTAGGGAATCTGAGAAATTATTGATAATGTCAGATAAAAGCATTTCAGAGATAGCGATTTCCGTTGGTTTCTCAAACACAAGCTACTATACTAGGACTTTCAAGAAGGAAAAAGGTATACCTCCTTTGCTCTATAGAAAACATAACAGGAATGCTACATGAATTTTAGCTACATAGCACAAAAGTGATAAAAGAAATCATAATAAATATATTATTCCTACTGATTTTAGCAGTATAATTAATTAAGATATAAAAATGCAATTCAGATGTTATGTTTACATTTAATTAAATTAAATTGGGAGGGGAAAAATGCGAAATCCAGATTTTACAAATATATTAAAAGTTTTGAGATGTGAAAAGCCCAGCCGACCTACTCTTTTTGAGTTTTTTCTAAATGACAGATTGTATAAATTTTTAGCTGGTGATGATATTTACTCCATGACAGATAAATTGGCTTCCTATAGAATGTTAATACATGCTTTTAAGAACGCAGGTTATGATTATGCTACTGTACAGGGCTCTAATTTTAGCTTTCCAAAGGGTGCTAAGCATGCAGGCAAGAGTATTTCACAAAATGAAGGCGCATTAATTACAGACAGAGATAGCTTTAAAAAATATATCTGGCCAGATGCAGATTCCTTTGATTATTCAGCTCTTTTGGAAATAAAGCAGGAACTTCCTGAGGGAATGAAGCTAATAGTATGGGGACCTGGTGGGGTACTTGAAAACGTAACAGAACTGGTTGGTTTTGAAAATCTATGTTTTATGCTATATGAGGATCCAGAACTTGTTCAGGAGATTTTTGACGAAGTTGGCTCTAGACTTTTAAGATATTACCAGATATGTGCTCCCTTTGATACTGTTGGTGCACTAATATCTAATGACGACTGGGGGTATAATTCTCAAACCATGTTGAAGCCTTCTGATATGAGAAAATATGTATTCCCCTGGCACAAAAAAATAGTAGAAACTATACATGCTTCAGGTAAGCCCGCAATATTACATTCCTGCGGTAATTTAAATGAGGTTATGGATGATATTATCGATGATATGAAATATGATGGAAAACATTCCTATCAAGACAAGATTATACCCGTGGAAGAGGCTTACGAGAAGTGGGGAGCTCGGATAGCTATACTTGGAGGAATTGATGTAGACTTCGTTTGTACTTCTTCCGATACAGCTATAACTAAGCGATGCGTTGAAATGATAGAACGATCTTCAAGTAGAGGTGGCTATGCTCTTGGAACTGGAAATAGTGTTCCTGAATATGTACCAGATGAAAAATATTTTGCAATGATAAAAGCAATAGAGGTCTGACTATTAGGAAGCAGTTACAGTAGATTACTCCACTGAGATTGCTTCCTTTCCTTGTTCCCTTACCTTCACTTCGATTTCTGCCAGTATTTTTTTTTCAAAATACATAATCATATACGCTATTATACTAGCTGCAAACAATATTATGAAAGAGTATTTCGTAAAAATATAGCCTACAATCACAATGATGCATATATTTGAAAAAGTTATATAGAATCTTTTTATACAAAAATAAACAGATAGCTTGAAAATATGACTAGATTTCATTGAGAATCGTGACAATATTGGAAATACATACAAACTTATTAAGAATAGAAAGAATGCAAAGGCATACATTAACCAAGAAAATACTATTGAAAAACCATAGCCAACAAATATTTTTGCATCAAATATAAACATTTGAAATAAAGCCAATTGAATGATCCATAAAAACAATGCTTGCTTGAAATTAGTTTTGTAAGCCTGAAAGAAATCTTTGGTTATGTTAATATCCTTTTCTCTAACCAATTTACCCATAACACTTAAAAGTGCAGTTACAGCCGGTCCAATTGGTACGCAGCAAATGAAAAGCACAGTGGTAAAGTAGGGGGGTAGTGGGTTATTTCCAACTGCAAAAAATATTAACAGTATTAAAAGCAAAGGTATATTCAAAACCATAAAATATAGACTACCCATTAAAAGCCAGAATATATAGTTTGTTATAGTATAAATAGGTCCATCGCCAAATTCTCTTTTACCTCTTGTCATTTTATCCCCCAAATGTTTTTATTATTATACTAAGCATATCATAATTTAGTATAAATTCAATACACTTAAGGCATACTTTTTAATAGCACACCTTAAGTGTATTGAATTTCATTTTTCTTATTCTTTGACTGAGCCAATCATAATTCCAGTCACAAAATATTTTTGTAAAAATGGGTAAACGATCAGCATTGGTAACATGGCAATAAAAACCTTAGCAGCATTTAGTGTACGATTAGATAATAAAGATAATTTCTTATATTGATCAGGAGTTAGGTTACTACCGGTTGGGATATTAACAACCAACTGCTGTATATAAGTTGTAAGTGGGTATTTGTCAGCAGTGTTCATTAGTACAAGCCCGTTAAAAAACTCATTCCAGTGATAAACACTGATAAATAGTGCTATTGTAGCAAGTACTGGAATTGATACTGGAATAAAAATCTGAAACAGAATACGCCAGGGGCCCGCACCATCAATTGCTGCCGCTTCTTCAATGTCCCTGGGAACATTTCGAAAGAAATTCATTACCAATATCACATTGAAAACAGGAACACCACCACCGAGAATCAGTGCCCATATGTTATTTATTAAATGGTACCTTTGTATAGTAAGATACCACGGAATAAGTCCTCCATTAAATAACATGCAAAAAACAAGTATCCACATGAAGATGTTACGTGCTTTAAATTCACGATTTGATCTAGACAACGGGTAAGCCATCAAAACAGTAATAAGCAATGAAAAAATCGTCCCTATTACTGTACGTTGTGTAGAAATCCAAAATGAATTCAAAAAAAGCTTATCACCCAATATTTCTTTATATGGTTCAATAGAAAATCCTATGGGGTAAAATGTAACAAGCCCAGCATTTGCTGCAGCTTTATTTGAAATAGATACACATAAAGTATACCAAATCGGATAAAAACAGAAGATCACTAGAATTCCAAGTAAGATGATATTTCCTATGTCAAAAACTCGAGATCCTAAGGTTTTATTTCTAATCAACGCAGCTTCCCCCTTTAAAAGACAGTGTAGTCAGCAAATTTATATGAAAGAGAGTACGAAATAACAATTAACACAAAGCTGACAACTGATTTTAGCAAACCTGCTGCAGTTGCAAGTGAATATTGAAGATTCTGCAATCCCAAACGATAGACCCATGTATCTAAAATATCTCCTGTTGAGTATACAATAGGATTGTACAAATTATATACCTGATCGAAGCCTGCATTTAGTACATTACCAAGGCTGAGTACCCCAAGAAGTACTACCGTAGTAGCTATAGCAGGCAGAGTAATATGCAATGTGCTCTTCCAGCGTCCTGCGCCATCAATCCCGGCAGCTTCATACAAACTAGGATTTATAGTTGTCAAAGCAGCAAGGAAAATTACAGCATTGTATCCAAATTCTTTCCATACATCCGTACCAATTATCAATTGACGGAAGATTCCAGGTTCAGCCATAAAGAGTCTTGGGTGTCCACCAAACATCTGAATAAATGTATTAATAACTCCGGAATAACCGAAAATACCTAGAACAATTGTTGCCATTATAACCCATGACAAAAAGTGAGGCAAATATACAAATGTCTGAACAAATTTTTTGTATCGAATACTAATGATCTCGTTAAGTAACAAAGCAAAAACTAATGGCACTAACAAATTCAGCACCATTTTCCCAACTGCTATAATAAGTGTGTTGATTAGAACGCTTTTGCTGTCATTAAGCTGGAACAAATACTTAAAGTTTTCAAGCCCAACCCATTGGGAATGAAACATCCCAAGCCCAGGATTGAAATTCTCGAAAGCCATAACAATACCGAACATAGGCACAATACTAAACATAATAATCCATATCATGCCAGGTACTAGCATTAAATAATAATGTTTTTGAATACCGTTTTTATTCATAAGCCATCCTCCAATCTTAAGTAGTCATAATATAGGCGTTGAATTGCTTCAACGCCTTTTGATATAATACTACTTTTTGAGCAGTTTCTGAACTTCAGCTGTAATTTGGTCGCCACCTTGTGCTTTCCAATCCTTTACGAATTGGTCGAAGGAGCTAATTGGTGATGTACCAACAATAATTTTAAGAACTGTCTCATCTTCCATCTTTTTAAGATTAGCCCATTTCTGTTCCATGGTAGCAGTCTGGCTGTAGGTCACACTGTAAATCTTCTTATTGATAGGTAAAGTAGCAAATGGTCGGTCACCTATCATCATTGAATACATACGTTGAAAATCTCCAAAATTTGCCGTACTGAAATTACTAACATTCAAGTCATCAAAAGGTGCCTTGATAACATTTGCTATCTTAGTTGCATCAGTGTACATCAGCTTATACATGCTATCAGCTTTATTGTAGTCTTCAGGTTTAGTCTCACCTTTAAGAACTTTAAGTAGTTCAACACGTTCGTATTCTACCTCATTAGATGCTGCCATAACATTTCTTAGAGGGTACCATCCAATGGCAACAGAAACATCAAATTTTGCCTCATCTCTTACAAGAGCATTATTCATAATTAGTATTGCTTTTACAACATCAGGGGTTGCATTTTTGCTAATCATGGTGTAGCTGCTTCCTGTAGTTTTCATGTGTGTATCCCATTGCCCATTGTCATTATATACGGGATAAGCCTGCCAGTTGGCTTTTGGATCATTTTTAAAGGAATCACCATTACCATAGCCGCCATTCCACCAAGGGCCGAAGAATATTCCTACTTGGTTTGCGTTTATTGGGTCGCCCACATTATCACGAGTACCCATTTCTGGATCTATTAGGCCTTCTTTATATAACTTAGCCAGAGTTTCCAATGACTTTCTGGTTGTATCAGAAATTGTACCATAGCTTACAGTGCCGTCTCCGTTATCCAGCCAGTATCCTGGAGTAGCTCCCATAGCACTAAATATAGGATCAAAACCACCCATATTATTAGAGGAGTTTAAAAAGGTACAATATGCAAAGGTATTCTTTGAAGGTCCTGCAATACCTATCGTAGTCTTGCCAGCCACTTTGTTATCGACAAAAGCCTTTGCTGTTTTTTCTATATCACTGATTGTCTTAGGAACAGGTAATTTTAATTTATCTAGCCAATCTTTACGAATCCACATTTCATGTACACCATCAGCCTCTGCAGTGATGTTTGGAAGTGAAACCATTTTTCCATTGTAGCTAGCATTTTCCAAAGCACGACCTTCTGTACTTGCCATAATCAGCTTAACTTGAGCTGACTGATACTGCTTAAATAGCGACGAAATATCATAAAGCAGTCCAGAACTTGCTGCTTTTGTCATATAGGTACGGTCATTAACTACCAAACCGTCAGGTAATTTGCCTGATGCAATAGCAAGACTGACTTTTTGGTTATAATCATTACCACTTCCAGCAGTCCAATCTACTATTATATTAATATTATAATTATCCTTGAGATATTTTGTATATTGGTTACTACCTGCTTTATCTCCTGCTGGTAGTGTTTTATCTGTTGGATCCACACTCATACCAATGTGTACATCCACAGGTTTTTCGAATTTACCAAAAGCTATATCAGCTCCAGTAATTTTAGTATCAGTGGTTTTTACTTTAGCAGTATTTGAAGAACATGCCATCATACTAAGTGCTAATGTAACCGTTAACAAGATAGGTAAAATTTTTTTTCTCAAACTAAGAACCCCTTCCCTAATTTTTTTATAAGAATCTCACAATTCTTATATTTCGAGATAACTAATACTTATGTTGTGCTGATATAGAGTATGTATACTTTTAATATCCTATTAGGTTTTTTAACGGTCCCCCCTCCCTCTTATTTCTACTAATATTATATTATGGCAACAATAATAGCAAAAAAAACGTTAAAGTAACATTAATATTACTTATTGGTAACATTACTTAATAGTAACATTTCCCATGTGAATTGTCAATATGGATAGAGTAATTTTTTTACAAAAATATCCACTTTATTTTCTTACAATAGATAGGTTTTAGATTTAAGATATAACGATTTGAAAAATTAAGACTCCAGCATAATTGCTAGAGTCTTATAATATAAATATGTTTACTCTCCCCTAATTCACCTATGTCATCTTCCTAAATTGACCCGGAGCAATTCCTTCAATTTTTTTAAATACTTTTGTATAATAACTTTGATCTGTAAAGCCAACACAGTGAGCTATATCACTTAAAGAAACTTTTAAATCTGTCAAATATTTTTTGCTTTCCTCTACTCTCACCTTGTTGAGATAGTCAATAAAATTTATTCCCATTTCTTTTTTAAATAATCTACTAAAATAAGAGGGGCTCAAATAAACATATTCAGCTACGCTGTCTAAGGATATATTGTTCTTGATATTATGGTTAATATACTCCATAGATTTTTGTATAATATGGAAATTATTAATATTCTCCATATTGTACACGCATTCACTAAATCTATCTAAGACTTTTATAATCCACTCGCAAAGTCTCTCAACGTTATTTAAAGTGGACACCTCATTTAGATATTTAAAGTTAAGTCCGAAAACCATTTCCAGGTCCCCGCCCCCCTCAACTACTGCTCTGGAGAGTACAATCATAAGCTCTAGCACTCTTGCTCTAGTTACTTCAATGTTGTTGCCATTATTAAATAGAACATGCCCTAGAAGCTCATTTAATATAATTTTTGCACCCTTTTTATCTCCAACCTTAACTCTTGATAACAGTTCATTTTCCAGCTCTACAGGGTAATAATTTGAGATATGTTCTGAGTATTCATTATGCTTTACGTTTTGTATTTCTTCATTAATTGCTGCTTGCTCAGCATAGAATTTTCTTCTTTCTGAGAGTATATTACTTTCACCAACCATTATATCCTTGGCAATAATATATAGTAATTTTGATAGATACCTAACTCTTTCTGGATCTACAATAGGAACACTTTTAACAAAGTTTCGCAGGGTTTCCCTACTTTCTAAATTGAAATCATATGTTTTTATTAAATCATTAACCATAAAATCATCAGAAGTATTCATTTTTATAGGCCCACCTATTAAGGCTCCTCTTAAAACTCCACCTATAACGATAGCCGAAGCAAAGTGGACTAATCCGCTAGGACAAAAATATACATAGGGCTCTCCAATTTTCTCTGACTGCCTGCTTGCATAAAGATGGGACTCTCTGCATGTACATCTATCTCCACTTAACTCCTTAAATTTTATGCAAAACTCACAAAGTTGTCCCTCAGAATGAATTGTATCCCCGAATTCATCAATATTAAAGCATAATACGCCTGTAATATTATTGTAGGTTTTAAGATTATCTATTAAAGCTTCTTCATCTAAGTTGTTCTTTTGTAGCTGCATTAAATTGTCCCCCTGAATTTTCAATGGTATAGTCTATTTTTAAAATAACATCCGCAATATTATAAACTAATTATATAATAAATATCCACTAAGTATAGTATTTTTTTTAGTTTTAAGATATAAATTCTTTGCAAGCCTCCATATAAGCAATTATATTTTCCCAAGGAACTTCAGGCTCTAACATATGGGTGGGGGCACATAATAGTCCGCCTTTATCACCAGCTATTGTCAAGTTCTTATAAACTTCTCTTTTAACCTCCTCTACTGAACCAAAGGGCATAGTAGTTTGTGTTCCTATGGTTCCGTGGAAAGAAAGTCGATCTCCAAATTCTTGATGGATTTCTTCAAAATTCATGCATTCTGGTTGTACAGGATTAAGAACATCAATACCCGCTTCAACCAGGTCATTAATAAGCGGTTTCACATATCCACAGGAATGATACATTATTATAATATCTGGATTAACCGCTTTTGCTGCATCGATAACCTTCTTTAGTCTTGGCTTTAGCCATGTGCGGTACATTTCTTCTCTCATCATTATTCGGCTCTGCATTCCAATGTCGTCACCGAGACGGATTATGTCCACCCCTGCCTTTGCAAAGGAAGCGGCTCGTATGCAAGAGGATTCTGTAACTCTATCTAGAATGTATTCAGCCTTTTCATCCTCCATCATCATGTCTATCATCAGCTCTTCCATGCTTCTCATATACCAACTGGTTTCCCAAATTGTACATTCCATATTGCCTATTGCTGCTAAACCTTTCCCGTGTATTTCTTCAACCTTAATCTTTTGATGACTTCCATCACCTTGACTAAAATCTGGAAATGGGAACTCTTTTAATTCTTCTAAACTATCTACGGATATTAAAGGGTGATGCATCTTAGTCATATGTTTTGCTGCTGCGCTTCCTGGTTCATGGGCCACTCCCCAGATATCTAAAGTAGTTCCAGGTTTAAAGTCATATTTATAAAATTTCTTTAGGTTATGGCCTGGGATCTCCTTTAGGTACAAATCCTCCACACCTCTCATAGGGAATTGAAAAAAATCAGCATAATCCTTTGCACCAGTATTCTTCATAAAGGTTTCATATAAGGAAGGACACAAGGTAAAATCTATTGGAGCTTCTATAATACCTTGTCTTCTTAGTAAAGATAGTAGATTTTCTCTTTTAGTCAAAATTTATCACCTCATATTATTTTTGGTACGAATATATAGCACCATAATTTTATGATATAATTTAACTGTAATAGTTTCAATGTACTATCTGGTTATTGATATGTCATATCTGGTATATTTATGAGGTGTAATATGAATGTTTTAAAAGACGTTAAACAAAAGTTTCCAGAATCGGTTACCGTTCACAGAACCTTAGGAAAAGATTATACTAAAGGCGTCCTTTCCTGTGGCTTTTTAAGGAAGCCTAAAATTAATAATTATGATATGGATATAGAATTTAAATATTATGGCGCACTTTTAATATTACAGGGCACCGGTATGTATATTGATGAGGAGGGCTCACAGATACAGCTTTATCCTGGTTGTTTTGTCCAACGGTTACCTGGACGCAAGCATAGTACCCCTGTATTTCCTGATGGCAATTGGATTGAAACTTTCTTATGCTTTGGAAGGGATCTGTGCCTTTCACTTCAGGAGCTTGGCTTGATTAACAGTGAAAAACCAGTATTAAAGCCCGGACTAGATTATATTTTGATTGAAAAGTTTATTTATCTTTTCGAGCAATTGAGAAATGCTCCTGTTAATGAGCTTCCACTTCTCTTACTAAAAGCACAAGAGATAATCATTAGAGTGAATGAGCTTGATAGGCAAAATGTAGAAGGCAATTCTAATCATGTTATTGAAGAAGCTTGCAAAATTATTAATGAAAGTAATGGCAAAGAGCTATCTGGGCAGGATTTAGCTGGACAACTTAATATAGGATATGAAAACTTCAGAAAGCTATTTAAACAGAAAATGGGAGTTTCACCTAATTTCCACATAATACAGACCAGAGTTAATGCTGCTAAAGCACTGCTGCTTACTCCTAATAAAAACATAAGTGAAATAGCCTTAGAACTTGGCTACTCTGATTATTTCTCCTTTGAGAAGCAATTTAAAAAAGTTGTTGGAAAGAGTCCAACCGAATTTAGAAAGGAATATTAGCAATAAATATGAGGGGGCAAGTAAACCTTGTCCCCTTACCGTAAATCCCATGAAAAAACATGAGCTTTTTCTGAGCCCCAAGTACTTACAGGTATGAACCTAATAGCCTTTGTTTTAACATTAACCTTTAGTTTAACCAATCTTTGATAGTTATTTTTTACTTCTATCACAGGATCCCAATTTCCGAATTTACTAAGTGCTTGAATTTTGAACTCTTTTACTAGACTTTCTGGTACATGAAAATCATTTTGCTCTAATGGGTAATTGCAAGACATGTTATGAAGGTGACGATTTAAATTGCTATCAAAAACAAATCTCAATTCGCTTATTTCCTGTGCACTTTCAAAGCTATACTCCACAATCTCTCCTAAGTTTCCTATCCAACCATTATCTTCATTACCAATGGGTCTGTCATATCCATTTCTTAACCCGACTTTCGGCAATAAATCATGAAAAAACAATAATTTCATGATTTATTTTTGTTCAAAGCATTGCAAACACTATATTGTTGTTTTAAAAACTCATTTGTAGAGACCTAAAATTACAAATATTACCTTGTATTATTTTCTAGATATGGTAAGCTGTAAATATGTTTATACGTGAATATGTTACCAATAATAAAACTACTAAAACTAAATATATTACTCACCGTCTTGTTGAATCATATAGAACTGAAAGTGGTCCTAAGCAGCGAATAATTTTACATCTTGGAGAGATAGCTTT
>DATCID010000024.1:0-2093 GCA_036507975.1 Ruminiclostridium sp. | reverse complement strand
AGTTAATAAGGATCCTTTGGGGAAATATGCTACTCCTATTGACATTACTTTTGTTCGTGGCATAGACGATGATCTAGCAGCAAATATTTTACCAAAAACACCTGGAGAAACTCTTGAAGATAACAGATGGACACGGTTATACAAAGAAGAGTTAGGGATTAATGTAAAATATGCATGGACAGTAAAAGGTAATGAATCATCAGATGCATATGTACAAAAAATAAATGTAACACTCGCTTCAGGAGATATTCCAGATGTGGTTCTTGTTAACCCATCACAGCTTAAACAGCTTGTGGATTCAGATATGGTTGAGGACATGACTCAATATTACAATGATTATGCCTCAGAGCAGTTAAAGACATACATGACAGAAGAAGGCACAGGTACTATTGATTCTGTTACCTTCGATGGTAAAATGATGGCTGTTCCTGAGACTGTTGCGTTTAATGAAGCTGCTCAGTACTTATGGATTAGAAACGATTGGATGAAGAAATTGAATTTGCAGGCTCCAAAGACAATGGACGATGTACTGAAGATGTCAGAGGCCTTTACTACTCAGGATCCTGATGGGAACGGTAAAGATGATACTTACGGACTCCCTATTACCAAAGATTTATACAGCGGAGCTATGGGAACTGAAGGTTTCTTTGCCGGTTATCATGCATACCCTAATCTTTGGACCAAAGATAGTGCAGGAAAATTGGCATGGGGTAGCACTTTGCCAGAAACAAAGGTAGCTCTTCAAAAACTGGCTGATATGTATAAAGCAGGCCAGATTGATAAGGAATTTGGTGTAAAGAATGGTGGCAAGGTAGCTGAGTCTATAATAGCCGGAAAGTTTGGTATGGATTATGGACAGCAGTGGAATCCAATGTATCCTTTGATTACTAATTTCAACAATGATAAAAATGCAGATTGGACTGGATATCCCATTGTTTCAGCAGACGATAAAAAAGTTATGGTCCCTCTGAAATTTAACCAAACAAGAATATTTGCAGTTAAAAAAGGATATGCAAATCCTGAAGCACTTGTAAAACTTATGAATATGCATGTAGAAAAAAACTGGGGAAAGACAGCTGATTTCAACAAGTACTATATGCCTGTGGAACTCGGTAGTGTAGGAGTTTGGAAGTTCTCTCCAGTATGTCCTGCCCCTTCATTTAAGAACCTGGAAGCATTTATCGCTATAGATGCGGCAAGAAAGACTAAAGATTTCAGTAAATTACCTGGTGAACCAAAAGTTATTGAAGGAAATATTGAAGCATATGCAAAAGGCGATGCTACACAATGGGGCTGGGAGAAGATTTACGGCGTAAATGGAGTATTCCGCAACATGGTTGAGTACAAGAATAATGACCAGCTCTTCAAGGAAATGTTTGTTGGAGCACCAACAAAAACTATGGCTGAAAAGAAGACTACCCTTGATAAGATGGAAAAAGAAGTGTTTGTGAAAATTATCATGGGAGCTGCTCCTATTGACGATTTCGACAAGTTTGTAAGCGATTGGAATAAGTTAGGTGGAGCTGATATGACCAATGAAGTTAATGTATGGTATGATTCAGTTAAATCCAAGTAATAGTCACTAGTTAACAGGAAGGAAAGGACTGCAGCTATGACGGCATCCTTTCCTTCTCGTTTTTTATAAGATTTATCAGATAAACTTTTTATCAATATCTATTACTGATTAGGGGGGCATAAGCATGAGAAACTTAAAAATAAAAAAACAACTACCCTTGCATTTAATGATGCTTCCAGGATTAATTCTGTTGCTAATATTTCATTACCTGCCTATGGCCGGAATTGTTATAGCTTTTCAAAAATTTATACCTGCAAAGGGCTTGTTTGGACCTCAAAAATGGATAGGACTGGAGAATTTCAGATATGTACTGGATTTACCGAATATTTACAGTGTAATATGGAACACAGTCTCTATTGCAGTATTGAAGATTGTTTTGGCACTTGTTATTCCTATAATAATTGCGATTTTGATTAATGAAGTTACAAATAATGCATTAAAAAGGAGTGTACAGACACTCATATACCTTCCCCACTTCTTGTCCTGGGTTGTACTTGGAGGTATCTTAATTGATATT
>DATCID010000023.1:0-35826 GCA_036507975.1 Ruminiclostridium sp. | reverse complement strand
AGATCGTTACGTAAAAAATTCGCGTGGAGTACTGAAGATAATATAGCAAAAGTACTTAACGCATTTGATGACGAAACGTTAATTGAAGCGATCTCAAATGCAAATAAAAAGTAAGTTTTTCTAAAATCCTCTACTTTTTTTTGTTGACCCATAAAAATAGTAAATAACAATAAAAGAATGCCAAAGATAAAACAAATAGGTAATACCTTGTCTATCTGGCATCCTTTATATCTAAAAAACTAATTGATGCGTTTGTCCTACGGGGTAGACCCTGTTGTAAATTGAGCAAGAAAAAATCCCAATCCCATTACAACACCTGCTGCAATAATAACTGGTCTAGGATTTTTCAATTTATCTTGAATTCTACCACCGACTGTACTTCCAAAGGTCAATACACCAAGCAGCAAAGCATATGCCAATGTTCCATGTGTTGCTGGCCACTCGAACAATGCGCTGGGTGTTGATTTTCCTATGATTAAGTACGATTGAAATACGCTCCAAATATAAGCTGTACCTAAACACATTTGGATTGCAATACTTGCTATAACTGGAATCCAACGATAACTAGTGGCTTGTTCATTTCCTTGTTTCATGTTATTCGCTCCTAATCATTTTTTCTAAAATATAGTAATAATATGTTATATTACCCTATAAATTTTAGCTACATGATTTATAGCTTGTTTTGCTCTGGAAATGAACGTTTTTTATTCCCTTAATTATACATATTCTTTATGGATTGTATACCTCAGCTTTACTGACCTTACGAAGTCTGCCTTTGATAGGGGTTATTTGTAATTCTCGAAGCACCAACTCGCCCTTTTTATTCAATATTTCCACAAAGGTAGATACATCAACTATATTGATGATTCCTATATCTGCCGCTGACATGCCATTAATACTACAAAGTGTGCCTACGATATCTACTGGTCTCATTTTTGTTTTCTTACCTGCATTAATATGCAATCTCATAATTTCTTTGTTTAACTGTGCGCCCTTTGTTTCTTTAATCTCAGGGGCAGTATTTATCTTCTCAGCAAATTCTTGTTTAGACTCATTCACAGCTTCTTTTTCGGGTCTTTCCTTCAATGGAATTTCTTTACCGATATATTGATGTATATCCTCTAAATACCTATTTTCATTTTGTGCTACAAAAGTAATTGCTCTGCCCAGCTTGTTTACGCGCCCTGTTCTTCCGATCCTATGAACATAGCTTTCGCTGTCTTGTGGTATATCATAATTAATTACAAGTGTAATGTCATCTATGTCTATTCCCCTAGCAGCAACATCTGTAGCCACTAGATATCTGAAATAACCTTGTTTAAAATCATTCATTACTCTTAGTCTATCACGTTGTTCCATTCCACCATGAATTTTCTCACAAGTATACTTTAGAATTGCTAGCTCACTACAAACCTCGTCCACCTTTTGCTTTGTATTACAAAATATCATACAGCTATCTGGATTTTCTACTACAGTTATATCTCTTAAAAGTTTTATTTTATCGTTTTGAACTACGTTATACCGCTCTTGGCAAATTCTATCTACAGCCGAATTTTGTTCTTCTATTTCAACGAGCATAGGCTCTTTCATGTATTTACGACACAGAAATCCTATATCTGTGGGCATTGTAGCTGATAATAATATTGTCACACGTTCTTTGGGCAAACTTGTTATTATGGTTTCTATTTGATGTATGAAGCCCATATTAAGCATTTCATCTGCCTCATCAATTACAAGATATTTTATATTTGAGGTATCAAAGGTTCCTCTTTCGATATGATCTATAACGCGCCCTGGTGTACCAACTACCACATGTGTTTTTTGTTTAAGTTCCTTTTCTTGACTATAGAAAGGGGACTTCCCATAAATCGCAGCTACTTTAAGTCTTTTAAATCTAGCTATATTAAAAATATCTTCTTTGACTTGGATAGCAAGCTCTCTTGTCGGTGTAAGTACTAATGCTTGAGGCCTGTTTTCTTCCCAATCTACTAGTTGGCAAATAGGAATGGCAAATGCTGCAGTCTTCCCGCTTCCAGTTTGGGACTTTACTATTATATCCTTTTGATCTAATACAGCTGGTATGACCTGTTCTTGAACCTTAGTAGGATTTTTAAAATTCAACATGCTAATGGCTTTTAATAGCTCACTGCTTAATTGATAATCATTAAAATTTGCTTTTGTCATTTAGTCATCTCTTTCTTTCCTCTATTAAATTTTTCTCTCTTCACATTTACAAAATATCCATATTCATAATTATATCCTTCATATTATATCATATTATATAAACAGATTTGCACCAGAAAAACATCGAGTTAATCGATGTTTTTCTGGTGCTATAAAATACACGTTGAAGTTTCATTATTAAAAGTTAAATTATAAATATATCACTTTAAGAGTATCGAATGATGTACATTCTGACAAGGTAAGACCTTAATATAATGTGACTGATATTTTAGCTTTTCTCCTAGCTCTGCAACTAATGTGTAATATCCTGGAGGTATATCTTCTATAATAAAGTTTCCATTATTATCTGAATTGGTCTTATGTACTGGGAGCTTTTGTTCATGACCAAAAAATAAGAGTATATCTACATTCATGACTATTTCTTTATTCTTTTCCAGATATGAAGTGCCAGTTATTTTTCCAGAATAATCGTTACTGCCTACGAAAACATGAAGGTTCTGAGTATTTAATTGTACAGGATTCACGTCAACCTTCTGCTCTTGATCTAAATCTTGAGCATTATACTGAATACTATCTTTTTCTAAATTTACTCTATTTTTTCCAATATTTTTTTTAGGTTTTTTTTCCTCAAGCAACTGGTCTTCTAATTCCATATCTCAGTCTCCTATTTTTGCAGTACTACTACCTTCTTGATTCTATGTTTTATATATCAGTGGGAAACTCCCCACTGTATTTCCTTTTTAGATATTAATATCTTGGCTTTTTTTCAATTTCAGCTTTTGCTTTACTTTCAGCATCTGCTTTAGCTTTACTATCAGCGTCTGCTTTATTTTCAACGTCTATATCATTTTTGTTTTTTGCTTTACTTTCAGCCTCTGCTACATTTACATTTTTTGTTTTAGATTCTGCTTTTGCTTCATTCTCTGCTTCATTTTCTGCTTCAACTTCATTTGCAGATGCTTGCCCTTGAATCTGTTTTTGTGTAAGAACATTATAGTTAATTTGTTTGTTATATTGCTTTTGGTTATGATACTCTTCTTCTACTTCAACTTCTAACTCGGCTTCTAATTCAAGTTTCAATTCATTTTTTATTTCACATTTCAGTTTCTTTTTCATTTCTTCATAGTCATCATCAATCATAATTAAATCTCCTTTTTATTATCGTGCTTTAAGTTAGCACTAATAATATATTTTATGTATTATTAAATAAAGTGTGATAGTTTACTATTATTTAAGGAACTAAATAACCGTAAGATAAAATTTCTTTAACACAAAATCTTTAACACAAAAAATCCTACGCAAATAGTAGGATATAACGTAACTAAGCGAAAATTGATACCTTAACAGGATGTCAATCTTCGCTTTTATGATTTGAATGATAATACAAGATATATTGCTTATTTAATATTTTACTTTTCAATCTCTGCAATTAGTTGCTGCACAGCATCCAAATTGGTTGCCCAACTAGTGCAGAAACGTACCGCACTGTGTTTATCATCAATTTTTTCACAAAAAGAATATTCGAACTTTTCTTTTAGTTTTTCCAATACCTCATTAGGAACTATAGGAAACTGTTGGTTCGTAGTTGATAGTACTAGAAAACTATATCCTTTTTTTATCAAGGCTTCTTTAATAAGTATAGCCATTTTGTTAGCATGGCTGGCCATATGGAAATACAAATCCTCCTCAAATAATGCAACGAATTGTACTCCAAGTAGTCTTCCTTTGGCGAGCATACCGCCCTTTTGTTTAATAATGTAACGAAAATCCTTTTTTAGACTCTCATTGCAAATAACTAGAGCCTCACCAAATAGTGCACCAATTTTAGTAGCACCAATGTAAAATGCATCACAAAGCTGAGCAATCGTTGGTAAATCCAAATCATTGTCCTCTGCACAAAGAGCATAACCTAAACGTGCACCGTCTATGTAAAGAATAAGGTCATTTTTTTTACAGGTTTCGCTAATATCAGTCAATTCAGCTTTGCAATATATTGTTCCCAGTTCGGTAGGGTTTGATATATACACTAGTTTTGGTTGCACTATATGCTCACAGTTATCATCACTAAAATGTTGGTCATAGGCATCCTGTATTTGAGTTGCTGTTAATTTTCCATCAGGACTTGGAAGAGCAAGCACCTTGTGACCTATAGCCTCTATAGCACCGCTTTCATGTGTGTTAATATGTCCAGTATTGGCCGCAATGACTCCCTGATGAGGGCGCAGCGCGGCAGAAACAACAGTTAAGTTTGTCTGCGTGCCTCCCACTAAAAAATGTACGTCCACATCTTGTCTCTGGCACTTTTCTTTAATAAGCCCAGCGGCCTGTATGCAATATGGGTCTAAACCGTAGCCTTCAGTTTGCTCTAAATTTGTCTGAATTAGTTTTTCTAATACTTTAGGGTGCGCACCCTCGCTATAATCACAATTAAAACGTATCATTAAATAACCTTCCCCCATTGTTTCATCAGCTCATCAAATATTCCTGCACAAGCAACAGTGTCTTTATGTGGGATAATCTCACTCTCTATTTTGTTATTGCGATACAAGTCTGTAAAATGGTCGATTTGATATATAAAGCCGTCTTCAAAGTCTTCTTCAAATGATTCCTTCAAATTATTTTCATTGTCGAATAGTTCACATTTCTTGGAGCCCAAGAAATGATATACTACAATGTTTCCAGTTGTTCCATATATACGTGCATCACTATTAGTATTAGCATTTATTCCGCAGCTGAGTGTTGCTAACGCTCCACTCTCAAAGCTCATATTCATGGCTACAAAATCATCAACACCAGTCTTGCTGAACTTTGCAAGTCCATTAACAAGTGTAGGATTTTCACCCAGAATTCCTGTTGTAAATTCAATTGGATATACTCCAGCATCATAAAGACTGCCACCAGCCAATTTAGGATTATATAATCTACTCTCTGGATCAAAAGGCACATTAAAACAAAACGACGCACTAACTAACTTTACATCTCCAATTTTACCACTATGCAGCCATTCCTTTGCCTTTTTAAAAGCCGGAATAAATCGGGTCCACATAGCTTCCATCAAAAGCACATTTTTCTCTTTTGAGAGTGCCACTAATTCTTCTGCATCTTTTTTATTGGTAACGAAAGGCTTCTCGCATATAACACCCTTACCATTATTCAAACAAAGCTTTACAATATCATAGTGAAAATTGTGCGTAAGTGCAACGTATATCACATCAACTTCTTTATCATTAATTAGATCAAGATAACTATCATATGCTTTAGTTGCATGAAATTTTTCTGCAAAAGCCTCTGCTCTAACCATATCGCGGGCTGCCACTGCAGCTAATTCAACACCCCCAGCTGTGTTTAAAACCTTTGCAAATCTTGAAGCTATACCACCCAAACCAATAATACCAAATCTTACTTTCATAAGTAGTCCTCCATCTTTTCCACCGTATTAGGCCTTAATCTCTGTCTCTACTATATCATAAATCTTTTGAAAACGAATAGGCTCTAAGCACATTTTTATCCTATAAAAAGAAGAAATACAGGCCATCGTGGCTAGTATGTATCCTATAATGTTAACAACCAGATAAAGTGATTCTGGATATAGATAATTCTTCAATAGAATTACCACAACTGGAAGGGCATAGAAAAGAAGTACAACTGCTCTTCCTAACATATCAAAAAGGAACACAGAACTCTGACATTTTCCAGTTTTCTTTGAGATAAATGAAGTGACACAGAATTCGGAAAATTTGAGTAATACCAAAGCCAATACCCATACAGGAAGCATATTTTTAATTATCAATACAGAATAGGCTGTTGTAATAAAAAACAAATCTGCCATGACATCGAATATAGCCCCAAACTTAGTGCCGGCATCCAATTTTCTTGCCAGCCTGCCATCAAAAAAATCAGTAGCACAGATCATTATAAATAATATTACAATGGGAATAATATCACCAGAATAATTCATTATGTAATATGCAAATAGCAAGCTAAATACTACTCGTAAGGAGGTCAACAAGTTAACGCTTATTACTTTAATCACTTTACTTTCCCCACCTCAAGCCCAAGCTTATAAGCTTTATCCTCATTGCCTTTGTCCTTTGCTATAAACTTAATCTTCTTATATATAACTCCACTATTAATACTCTTTTGTAATATTTCGAATTCAGGTGCCGCCTCCACTGATCCAATAGAAAAAACAATTACCTTTTTATTTGAGAAGTCTTTAATTCCTTTCATGTAATCTGTAAGCGTTGTAGACGGTTGTCCCATATAGACTGGAGAAGCGAAGGCCAATACTGAATAGTCTTTTACATCAGCAGACAGATGCGTACCTGGATAGCTTAGCGTAACCTCATAACCCGACTCATTTAGTCCCTTTGCCAGCTGGTTAGCAATTTTATTTAGCTCCTTTGACCGAGAAGGTTGATACACAACTAGAGCTTTCTTTGCAGATACGTCCGTAGTTTTCAATATATTTGTGTAATCACCCTTATAAGCATTGTTAGACGAAGTAAGTATGGTCATAAAAATCATCATTCCCACAATTAGTAAAACCACTACACCTACTAGGCACCCTGCCACAATTAAGAATTTCTTCATTTTTATATCCTCCAAAAACCTTATTTATTTCATATCTCCATATCTCTTTTATATTTCATTATCGAAGATACTATAATAGTTATACTACATAAAACAGAATTAGTCTGAACTCGATGGGTTCCGTTTTGCAGTGTTTATAATAAAATGGAAAAGCTCCTGATAAGAGTAAACTGCTTGGAAAATTAAAATCGCCCTCAAACAAAGGGCGATTTATCAACAAAGATATATTATATTTTTTTTATGTAATATATCTTAACCATTGCACCCAATGCTAATTGAATCATTGCCGCCAATATTAAGGTATTGAAAATTATTTCATTAAAATATCCCGCAATAATACTTGCAAAAATCATAATACCGGACGTAATAATTAGCATCGGCATACCTGCTTTTTGCCGAATTAAATTCTGTCTTTCGTCATGCTCTTTGTTATACAGCATCTTTAATTTTGTGTCATCTTTAATTGCTTTTCCATATTTGTATAATAAAAATAGTGCCATTATTCCAAAACCAGAAAGAAGACCTAGCTGAAAGCCCGCTATGGCTTCATTTCGTGTAATCATAGATACCATATCAAAGAATTCACTTTGGTCAAAAACACCTAACACCACAGATACAGCTGCTAAAATGCCACATAGAATCATTCTCTTTTTTATTATCTTTCTATATTTCTCCATCATCATCCTCCTACTCTTTCATCTCATCAATTTCAGTAAAATCAAACACTTCCTCAATAGTCAAATCAAAATATCTGGCAATTTTGTATGCTAATACTAACGACGAAGTATACTTACTAACCTCTATGGAAGTAATTGTCTGTCTGGTTGTTCCCACAGCTAATGCCAATTCTTCTTGTGATAGTTTTCTCTTCTTTCGCAGTTCTCTAATTTTAGTATTCACATATAGACCCTCCTTCAAATCATATTTGCAATGTTTGCTTTGCATAAATAGTATAGTATGCTTTGCATATTTTGTCAAGTATACATTGCAAAATGTAATCGTTGTTTTTTATTCCATGGATTCCTTGACTATATTTTGGACAGTTAGCATAAAATTTGGATTAGCGTCTAAACTATTATTGGGCTAAATATAATTAGATGAAGAAAATGGCAATGTTTCCTCAGACATCAACCATGGAGATGTTAACCGTAATATATTTGGAAAGTAACTAAGAAAACACATCTAAAAGGAATATCATTTTTGCGCAATTACTGCTAATATATAAGCAATACAAATATAGGAGGATTATAGTAAATATGGATAAAACACACCGTAGCGTTATTCATCCCAAAGAGCTTATAAGTAAGGATTTGAAGGGTATATCTAAGTTTAATTACTGGATTGCAGTCAAGATTACCAATGGTGTTGGTACAATGTGGTGTGCTTATGCCTTCTTCCTTATAGACCTTTTGATGTTGCCGCCAGTTATTAAAGCCAACAATGTAATGGTTTGGGTAACATATATCGCACAAACTGTGCTACAGCTGGTACTTTTACCAATAATTATGGTTGGTCAGAACGTTATCCAAACTCAAAATGAATCCAAAGCCGACACCGACCATAAAACGTTGACTTATCTTGCCATATTACAAGATGAGCAGATGGCGGAACTAAAAAAACAGACTGCAATTTTGTCGAGACTAGAAAAACTTTCACAAAAGAAATAGCTGTGATAGGCAAAGTCATACATAATACTTCCATCATAAAAATTAATTGCAACATAACCTTTATTTTTACAACATCGAAATAAAAAAATGTTTTGGTCGTACTTCACCCAACTGGAGCTTGCTATGGATTGCTTGTCTTGGTTGTAGATTGTTTCAATGGATTTACTTTACTTTTAATATATTTCTTTTTAATTAAAAAACTATTAATCTTACTGCCCCCAGGAAGTTTTAAAATATCATTAGATTCTATCGCATTTGTATGCAAGAGTATTACAAAATATATACTAGCTCCCACTAAAACTGATAAAAGAACACTAATATCATTGCGCAACAAACTATTCTTAATGAGTATGAATAAAAATTTGTCAGATAAAAGATATAAGGCATATGCAACTACACCCATTATCAGTGAAGCAATGAAAGGTCTATACGAAATCGCTACATATTTTACTGAAAATCCAGTATTCTTCCTAATTGCGAATTGATTAAGCACGCATGTAATAAGGAATCCAAGTGTAGAACCTATTACAGCACCTTTTACATTGATTGTCGGTACGGCTATAAGAAAATAGTTGG
Source organism: Ruminiclostridium sp. (assembly GCA_036507975.1). Taxonomy (GTDB): domain Bacteria; phylum Bacillota; class Clostridia; order Acetivibrionales; family DSM-1351; genus Ruminiclostridium. The sequence goes on along the minus strand of DATCID010000023.1, from coordinate 26,806 downwards.
CGATAAGTTTAAATATCATTCCTATCAGTATATTAACTGGTGGTATATATGCTTTTCCGACACCTATTAAAGTTGCGGTTTGAACATATATTATGGCCATGATTACCATTACCCAGGAACCGATTTGCATCAAATCCGCACCTTGATTAAGTTTTGTTGAGAAGAAAACGAATGTAATAATTGGTTTAGCTAATATGGACAATCCTACTGCAGATGGGATTGTTATGATTAGAATTACTTTAAAACTTTCACTTATTTTCCGATAAAGTAACAATTTATCCTTAGAAGCTTTAGCGGAAGAAATTGCAGGAATCAATACGGCCGGTAAAGTAGCCGTTATTGCTAGAGGTAGATTCAGAACTCTTTGATATTGATTAGTTAGTATCCCATATAGTTCAGTCGCTTGTATATTACTGATTCCACCCTCAATCATACGGCTAACACCATATTTCAAGTCAATAATTTCGCTTGCATTTATCGCAATCATTCCTAGTATAGCAGGTAAACAGTAGCACAAAATCTGTTTAATTACTTCTTCATTAGTAATTTTTGGGCCGTTATAGTTTGAACTCGTCATTTCCTCTATTCTCTTACTCTTACTTTTCTTATAGAAAAAAACCAGGAATAATGCGGCACCTAATGCACCTAAAGACGTACCAACGGTTGTTCCTGCTGCAGCTTTCTCTATACCATATTTGATTAGTAGGGCGGCAAATACTATTGTTAATACAGAGTTTAAAGCTTGTTCAATTACTTGCGAGATTGCACTGGGTATCATATTTTGCCTACCTTGAAAGTAACCTCTAAATACTGAGGATATGGAAGTAAATAATAAAGCAGGAGACAAGGCCAATAGCATTAAGGTAGCATTCGGTTGTGCAATCTGCTTTGATATCCATCCAGCTCCTAATGCCATAATACTGCCGAAGAAAACTCCTAAAACAATTAGTATTAAAGCCGCAATTCTAAATATTTTTTGTGCTCCCTTAAAATCTCCTAACGCAGTTCGTTCAGATATTAATTTTGAAACTGCTACAGGTACACCAGCATTAGATAGTGCAAAAATCAAAATATATATTTTATAGCCAGCACTAATAATCCCATTACCGTAGTTTCCTACAATCATTGTTTGGATTGGTAAATAGGCAAGAGCCAAAAATTTATTGATGACACCTGCAAGACTTAATATGGCAAAACCTTTAGTGGTTGTTTGCTTATCCTTCATGTAAAACCTCTAATGTTAACTAAATTCTAATTCCTAATGTGCAAAAATTCCCCTACCATGCTATTATAAAACATTTTTTCAATTCTAACACAAAAATCTCAACTAATTTTGTATAGCATTCTGAATTTATAAAAAAGCAACTTATATCTTTACTTCAAGCAATACAAAAGTAGTCACAGTTAAAGCAATTGGCACAAATGCATATTTAACAGGAATAAAAGCCGGAACTGCAACTATTACTTGTAATCAGAAATTAAATGGGAAAACTACTAAAGTTGGAACCTGCAAGGTTACCGTAGTCAATTCAAGTGTTCGTACCCAAGATTACATACCTGGATTGCCCCTCATCCTTATAAACGATTATGTCCTCATCATGGGCGTCAAATTTCATATCAGCATAGCTTTTACATTTGCTGATATGATTTTCTATGCTTTTTCCAGTCTCGGTAATCTTTGATTTTCGAGCATAAATAGCAATCTTTCTATTGTCATTTGGCTCGTTAGTTTTAATTTTAGCCATTTTGCTTCTCCTATTAAAACAGTTTATTCTGTTTATACTATCTGATTTGGTAACTCATATATCGCATACAACGGTATATTGACAAGCCAATCTTCTTTTTTGTAGTCACTCATCGAAGTTCGTACCGAAATTTCGGGAGAAAACATCTCCTTGTAAGTTTTCAGGCTTTTTGCTTTAAGGTTGGTTTCGGCTTTTACCTCTATGGGGGCAATTGTACTTCCATTGTCTATTACAAAGTCAATCTCAGAATTACCGCGATCATTAGCCCAATAATAGGTGTCTAGGCCTTTTATGGTTTTCAGTTGCTGTAACACATACTGCTCTGTTAAAGCTCCTTTAAATTCTTCAAAAAGAGCGTTGCCGTCAAGTAGAGTCTTCGAGTTCAACCTAGACATGCACGATAGCAGACCTACATCCAACATAAAAAGCTTAAAGGCCTTCAAGTCTTCATATGCTTTAAGAGGTAGGGCAGGCTTGGTGATTCTCGAGACCTTGATTACAAGTCCGCAGTCAATCAGCCAGAGCATAGCAAGCTCATATTCTCGTGCTCTTGCTCCTTCCTTGACGAGACCGTATAAAAATTTCTTATTTTCTTTTGCAAGCTGAGCAGGAATGCTGTTCCAAATTAGGCGAATACGTGGCACAACTTCATTAGGTGCATGCTTTGAAAAATCCTGTTCGTATGCGTCAAGTATTCGTTTTTGTATTTCACGCACTTTGTTGAAGTCGTTATCCTGAGAGAAGTTAAAAACAACCTCAGGCATACCACCCACGAAATAATAGTGTTTTAATGCATCAATGTATTTTGTTTTAAAGTTGGTAACCATAGCAAAGTCACCTTTTTCCAAGAGCTCAGCAAACTGTTCTTTTCCTGTAGCCATAAGAAATTCAATGAAATTAAGAGGATATAAATCTAAAAATTCCACCTTGCCAACGGGAAATGAAGTGCCTTTATGAAGAGCTACTCCAAGCAAACTCCCTGCCGCAACGATTTGGTATTCGGGTGCATTTTCATTAAAATATTTTAGAGACGTCAAAGCAAGAGGTACTTCTTGCACCTCGTCAAAGATAATCAGTGTGTTTTCCGGATTTATCTTGAATCCTGTTTCTAGTTCCAGTCCTGTAATAATGCGGCGAATATCCATATCTCCAGAAAAGAGTTCATTCATCCGCTCGTTACCGTCAAAATTAATATACACTGTATTGTCAAAGCAGCCTTTTCCAAACTCTCTCATAAGCCATGTCTTACCAACCTGCCTTGCGCCTCTGATAATCAGAGGTTTTCTGTTTAGATTATTTTTCCATTTTTTTAAATCTTCAATTGCCTGCCTGAACATAGTAAATCACCTCAAAATATATAATATCATAAACAATCACAAAATTCAGTCGAATTTTGTGATTGAAGTTACAATTATTTTATTAAAAATTATATTTGTTCTTCCACTATAGTGACCTTCTGTGTATCCAACAACTCCTCTATATTTCACCTTGCCATTTTTTGTCTATACATTAAACATAAAATTTCTCCAGATACCAAGTCGGTACAGGGTTGTTTAAATTATCAAACCAAGAGAGGACATCCCTTGCCTGATCTTTCATAGTGGTAATTTCTTTTTCCCCAAACGTAATTGCCCAATAAATTGACGAGAGAGTATTACTCGAAATGTAAAATGCCAACAGCTTGAAAAACTCAATTGGTGGTCTACCGCCAAAATAACCGTTGAGTTGGCCTGTTGCAAAATGTGGACTGACAGTAGCACTCCATACAATGCGGTTGAACTCTTCCCACGTATCACCAAAATCTGAACGGTTGAAATCAATGATGGAAAGTGTATTATCTGGAGATATAATCATATTGCCCACATGATAATCACCATGTTGATAGCACTGAGGTCTGCCAGAGAGCAGGTAGCGGTTATTTTCAATATAGTCAATAATTTTATCGTCACCATCAATTTTAATACCGCAAGCTGTATATTTTTCAATTTTATTACTTGTCTTACGGCCGAAGTGACTGCTCCATTCTTCCTGCTCTACCGGAGCAGGAATTGAATGAATCAGTCTGAGTATTTCACCTGATTTTATTCCAAGCACATATTGCTCTGTTTCTGTCAAGCTTGGCAGGACAACCTCCGCATCTTCTCCATCGCACCATGTGAGCATTGAATAAACGCTTTTCTCATAATCGCAAGTGCCAAAATCCATAGGCTGTGACATAGGCACACCCATAGCCACAACTTGTTTCATCATTTCAAATTCGGCTTTTTTTGTGTCGTATTCGGATATGTCTGTAACACGCAGAAGCAGCTTCCTGCCCTCTACTGTTTCAATGTAATATTTTTTATCACTTGACCAACCTTTGTTGACAGGCTCGATTTTTGTGAAAGTATTATAATTTTTTATGTTCTGCATATCATTGCCATCCTAATCTTAAGTTTATTTCTTGAAAAACCTCATAATCAAAAGCTTTTGTCTCAATGTCTTCGTTACCAATGCCTGTAATATGTATGGTGTCAGTGCCTTTACAAACATCAATTCCACCATCATCCATAGAGGTTGTTTTTTTAAAATATCCATAATCAACTTCATAGATTATATCTGGGTATTTAGGATGACTGGTAGTATACAATATAAGAATATTAAGTGCTCATTAGTCGCTATTGGTGTCACCATAGTCGATAATCACTTTTTTACAGCCATCACAGCAATACGCTTTAACACATGAACCTTTCAGAAAAGAACGTTCTGACAATATGATAGCTCCTTCATGTAATTCAGCTGCAGTAAAGAGTTTCGCCTTTTTGGGAAGCCAACTGATTTGATATGGGCTTTGAATTACCCCTTGCTTCATGTCTTTATTGCAATATGGACATCTCATAATCATTTATCTCCTTCTCCAAATAACAAATAATCTCTGCACCGCCTTATCCTACAAGTCCGCCCTATCAATTAGTTAAAACCAATAAATCAATGGAACATTATATTTTATTTATCAAAAAAGAAATTATCGGCAGACCAACAAGTATGAGAACCGCCAAAACCACCTTATAACTCTCAATTTCCTTGTGACTAACAACAACTTCTTCTTGCTCATCCCATTTTGTAATGCCTCTATCCATAAGTCTGTTATATGAAACAATGTTGGTTATAAATGAGACAAACGGTATCAAAAAACCTTCTCCATAAAACAGAATACGCAAAACTCGCTTCAAAGCCTTTTGATAGGACAAATTACCAGCACTACTAGCTTTTTGTACGTTGGTATTCAAGATCCATTTTCCAGGGGTGCATCCCCATTTTGATATGCAATAAGCCTCAATTAATGCCCATAGGATGAAATTTAATAATGAAAAGCAGTAGTTCCATATATAACTGCTACTAGCAACATGAAATTTTGAAAGAATAAATAACCACACACATCGCAAAAGTAACCAAATTATTGAAGTATCTATTGCCCTGGCCCAATATCTAATCCAAGGTCTGACCTGAAGTGGATCATATTCTTCTCTTGTTTGGTAAATAAACTCTTGCTTAATATCAGATACTCTCTCCAGAGTTTTATCTAGCGTAATATTTTTGTACTCATAGATAGGCTGCCCATTGCTATTCAGTCCATCATCTTCACTTTCACTTTGCTTCACTTTCTCTATTTCACTAAATTTTCTCTGGATTGCTTCTTCGGTAAAGCCATACTGTGTAAGTGTCATCAAACAAATAGCAATGTAGTTTTCTTTTCCAATGTCATAAACCTGTTCACACTTTACCAAGAAAGAAAGCCAGTCAGCCCATGCGAAGAATTCTACCCCATATTTCTCTCCAGTATTGGCATCCTCGCCAGCAACCTTCCAGTGGGAGTCTTTATTACCTGTATTTAAGTAATCAACATTTACTTCATTTGGCTTCAATTGCAGTAATAATTCATATACTTCATTATATTTTTTGATAAACGATAACTGTTCTGGATAAATAGTACTGATAGCATTTTCAACCGATCTAAACTCTGCAGCCTTCATTAAATCCATAAAAGTTGTAAATTTCTCCATGCAAACCGATTCATTAGATTCAATATAACCTTTTCTGCAGACCAGCTCTTCCTTCGCCAGCTCAATGGCATAGCACTCATAATCATTAAAATCAACTTCAATGATTCTTTTAAGACTATCAGTAGTTAAACTTGACATCCATTCTTTCAGCCTATCTTTATTCTCGTTCATAGATTAGCACCTCATGAAATACATTGTTGTATGCTCATCTTGAGACTTGTAGTTTAAGATGAGCATAGGATTTTTAGGATTATGTGGATGATTGGAAGCGAACATTGCATCCTTGGGTCATAGTGAAACAAGTTTTTGTCTACTTTTTCTCCCAACATATAAATTCCTTGTTTAATGTTGAAGACATAGCTTCAATAACCTTTGCAAAATCAAATCCTTCAAACTTTGAAACTTTTTCATATACTTCATTATATCCTTCACCTTCTGATGGAATAAGACATCTTTTTTCTTCTTTAAAAAGTGCTAAGAATACATCATCTACAAATGGACCCTGATCTGTTGTAATAAGCGATATTTTAACAATCTCATCCCACTTACTATACTCAATCGTCCCATTTTTTTGCTCAACCTTTACTCCCAGTTCATCACTAGAGGCCTTTGCCTTTAATTCTATATCGTTGTGTTTATACTGTGAGCGATTTTCTTTCTTAACATCTTTTGATTCCCTTTGGATATTAAAACTAAAAACCTTTTTAAAAACACCTAACATGGATTAACTCCTACTTTTCCTTATTTATATTAATCAAATATTTTTCAAAATAAAGATTTCCCTCCACCACCCCATTATAGGCACAGCTTGTAGTGTTGTATGGATAATGTGAAGCTCATTTTGTATGGTCTTTACCTGATACATTACTTTTTTGAATCAACTTTTGCATTAGCTCAGTACCTGCAGTTATAATTGAGCCATCAATTGGATCCTTTGATAATAGATTAAGAGGTCCCTCTCCGAAATATAATCCTATTGGTGTTAAAAAATTCATTCGAGCATTACCCTTTATTGGAGGATTCGGTCGTTCCTTATCCCATGGTCCAATTTGAGCCACCACTCCTTGACTTATACTAATTAAGTTATCTATTAAATGATTTAATGAAGTATCAGCCTTATCCCAAATTACCACCGAGCCACTATAATTAAAGTACCTAGCTGAATGGTCCTCATAAGCAGCTAAAATATCTAAGCCCCCATTAAGAGACACTTCAAGTATGATTCCATATACTTTGTTGGCTATATTCTTATCGGGGATCACTCCTAATTGCTTTAAAAAATGCCATGCCTGTAGATAATGCCGGGACTCTAAGTCTTTAATATTTATAACCTTATTAAGTATTTCAATAGCCTTTTGTTTGTTTCCTAAGTTAATTTCATCTTTTGCACCAATAAATAAATCCCAAGGAAGGCCTGAACCATTACACCATTTTGTTATGGGTTTATCACCGAATAGAGCATCTCTTATATCATTATTTACATCCTTGGTTCTTTTAGAAAAATGAAACATAATGTTTCTCCTTATAATCCTTACAGACCTGAGCTTTCGTTAATGCCATTCCATTTATTTCTTATTCCAGCTACTTCGCCTGACAGACAGACTTTTTTTGGTTGTATGGATAATATGAATAACGACCAATACTGAGTTAGTTGTTATCTATAAAGAATACATACTTTAACTTTTATAAACTATTTAGTAAAATCCCTATGTCTTCAATTCCATCATAGAACATAACTTTTTTTGATATTCCAACTAATGTTTCTGATATATCTGAACCACTTTTTGCTATTGTAATTAAAGGAATTCCTTTCGCATAAGCATACCCAGCCTCAATTCCCAGTCCTACACCTTTTTCGGTTAAATCAATGACAACTAAATCACATTTATTAATCTTTTCAAAGGTTAATGCCATTAATTCATTGGGATTATACTTTATTTGACCTCCACTTCCTATATCCCGATTAATACAAATTGTTTCGTATCCTTTTCCCTCAAGAATTGATGATATTCTATCAACAATTACTCTATTACTATAATTTTCATGATATTTTATTCCTATATACGCTTTCATGTATATTCCTTTCTTATTGCATAATATATAACTATTATTCACCAGATCTTCTGCCCATTATTAGCCTAATGGGCAGCTGGATAATGGGCAGATAAACTATAGTTTTGTAAATACCCAGTATATTCACCATCTATATATAATCATAATACACCTAATTCGATCCTCAGATAATGTTAGTTTCCAATATTCGCTTGTACTAGAAATCTTATATCTGAGTCAAAAAGCTCAAATAGTTTTGACTCAGGGGTTAGCACAATGTTAGGAGTCTTTCCCAACGGAGCTTCATCCTTGGTTAAATCAGCATAAAAATATTTTTCTAAAACGTAGAGCGCTGCCAGTGAATTCAATACATTATAAAGATTTGCATGTTGATAGTTATTCTTTCCTGTAGTATCTTTATCAGAGCGCCTATGTTTTATATCATTATATTTTCTCCACCATCCCGGAGTAACATTTTCGGGATTTTTACCATTTTTGTGATCATTAGGATCAAGATGCCACTCTTTCCATGGAACCAATTTGCAATCGCTTTCTTCTGATACCTGTACATTTTGCTCTACAATTTCAGGGTGTTGTGTGAGAATATAATTAGCATAATCTCTTATATCACGATACTCTCCTGTAATAAGAGTTGTATCGTTGATGTATTTACAATAATTATTACATATCACATCTATTTCGGAACAAATTGCTTGATATATTTTTATAAACTCGTTTGAAAAACAATAGTAATTGTCTGGATGAAATGACACATAAGGCTCAACGCCCAGTACATCTCTTTCCAGGATCAAGTAGTATTTCCAGTACACTTTTTTAAACTCATTAGTCATCACAAGCATTCCTCCGTATCATTAGCGTTCATTCTATCAACTAAATAGTTTATATTATTTGTTTAATTTTGAGACAAGGATAAATATAATTAAACTTCATCTCTCAGGTTTATGGATAATGGGAAATTTATTATACTGTCATTTTAAGCTATTTCAAGTATACAAACGATTGCGGTGCATGAGATATATTAAAGTCTTCCAACGTTTTTGGTTCATTATAAACTTTTACTTCTCCTAATTGGTATGTGTGAGCCATTATACAACCGCGAAAATATTCTCTGAATTTTGTTCTACTTATTCCTGCTTCTTTTTTTGTTTTTTCCCACAAGGCTGAAGGACTCATAGAAATAGTATCCATGACTTTAACTTCAGCAACAACCTTCTTCTTTGGTGACGAAGAATAAATAACAATTGTATCTATATGTTTTGATGCTATTCGTTTTCGAAACTCATATTTTTTACTTCCATTTAAAATATTTTCAACATATTCAGGCTTTATCGATAATAAGATTTTCATTTGACGAGGTCTCCTTTATAATACTTAAAAATTGGTTTTGGGATATTTTGCAAAAACCTCTTGGAGCAGAATTCACATCAGAAATAATCTCCATTTGAATCAGTTTTTCCATATTTATTAGTCTAGGAAACGAATATGTGTAAAGAAAATTAACTATAAAAGGTCTATTGTTTCTATTATAATTCCATTGATCTCTTAACTCTTTATCAGTAAAAACGCTTCGTCTCCTGCATAAACGGATAAAATCGGCCTCTGACGAAATGTTCTGTATAATATTTTCAACGATGCCAAGTGTTGTTATAACGCTTTTATAATATCCTCCGGTCCTATAAAATATAATAATGTCTCCCTTAGATAAATTCCGTTCTAATGATCTAGAAACATATACCTTGCTAATCGCATTACGATAAGATTCATTATTTTCATACTTTTCGGGAGATTCTGTATTAAGTATTGAATCTGGTAGCAGTTCGGTATGATACGCAGGATAAATTGGTACAAAAAAAGCTTGATTGTTTGCTGTTACATAAGGGAATGTTTTCTTTGGGTATTCTTTATTAAAAGAAGGAGTAAATTCACGTACAAAGACCTGTTCATCCCCAGAAGAAGTTATTTTATTACCATGGTAAATAAATCCATATTCTTGCAATAATCTTATTAATCTTTGCTGTTCAATTGTTTTATTAAATATTGTTACATATATTTCATTAATTTTAAAGTGAAGGGCGTTGTCAAAAATAATTTTCATGAATCGTTCACCAATTTTAAATCCATTTAATGTTACTTTGAATGTGCCTATTTTCAGCCTCTTTTTAGGTAAAAAAGCAGGTAAAATATTAGAATAATTTTCTTTTTTATCTTCGGTTTTCAAATATAAAAAGCCTGTTACAGAATTATTTTCCATACAAACATATGCTGTTTCATCTGCTTTTTTATTAAACCATTTACTAAAATCTACATAATCTTCTTTGAAGCTTTTAAAAAATGTATCCTCTAGATTAATGTTACCAAACAGCTCTTGCTTTACTGATTGAATTTTATAATTAATAAGCGTTGGATTTTCTGCAATAGCACTATCAATAAATGAATCAATATATAATACTTTATCCGGTATGCCAAGTTTATTTGCTTTGAGATGTATTTTTTTGTCTTCAGTTATTAAAATATCAACACGATTTGCGTATACTTCATTTAGAAGTTTAGTGTCATTCTGATCGTTAATATTCTTATCAAAAGTGCTCGATATTTCTTTAATCTTATCGTTTATAGGGGCTTGAGTTTTGAGCACGTAATAGCTTTCCATTTTTGCTTTAAATGTACGAACAGCTTTTTGATCCTTATTCTTTGTTATTTCTTCAATTGTAAGTGGATGAATACATTTGTCATACTTTAATTCATCCAACCAACGGAACAAAATCCCAATATCTTCATTAACAACCGTACTTGATTCTCTATGTATTATAATATTCGTATCAAGTAAAACTTTCATAAACACATCCTCCTAAAAAAGCAAATTAGATAAATAATTAAAGAATATAGTAAATATCCCAAGTGATACAATATACATCATTATTGTTAACCAATTGCATTTATATACTTTAGTTTTTACAAACATAATGCAATTTTCAATTAATTTGTTGTCATATTCTTTCTTGAACTTCCAATGATATGCCACAATATTTTTGCCACACAAATCTTCGAAATATCCGTTCCATATTTTAATTTCTAATTCTCTTGCGGTCGAGGGCATTGAAGAATATTGCAATTCAACATCAGCCTCTGTAAGAAGTAAAAAATGTACTTTACCAATACTATAACTTATTCCCTCGCGCATCTGCTCAAGAAGAGATGGATTTAAACTGCGATAATCATTAAATCTAAAGTCAATAGCTTCTATTGCTGAAATTGCACTTTGAAGAAAAATGTTTTTTGGTTTATAACTCTTTATTATTTGATTAAAGCACTTACTCTGTATCCTAAATCGGAAATATGAAGGAAGGCCTATGTATCGCAATGTTTTAGGAAAATTGATAATTAAAAGCGTTCCATCATATTTTTCTTCAATTTTAATATCATTTTGCACGTCAAGACAGTATATATTCATTATAGGCTTAGAATTACTATCATTTACTTTTAATATTTTTTCACCTCCCTGATGCGATGTTATATAATCTTCATTAAATACATTGCATAGTATTTCGCTGGATTTTAATGATTTACCCAAATCGCAAATTTTATTAATATCAATCTTAAATGGAACAAATAAATTAATTGCATTACATTCACTTGCATTTTCAATTTTTATGCCAATATCAAGACTTGGAGGCATTGCTTTATAATAATGCATATTCCATAAATTGAAATGTACGTCCGCTATAAAATTTTCTGAAGCTGAGCTGTCAGAACTAAACCACAATGCAAAGCTATTCATAACATATCTCCGTTCTATAAATTTTATCTTGCAATAACAATTTTCTTAGCTTAATCGCAATAATAAATGAAATGGTAGTATTTTCTTCTTAATTTAAATTGTTAATACAAGTATCATATATATGGGTGTGAAAATAAAACTGTTAGCAACATTTCAATTGATAAACAGGCCATTCTTTGAACCTCATCTATGAAGATATCCTCGTTTTTCAGGACAGGAGTGTCATCAATACAATCAATATGTACCCACCGATTACGATATTTTCTTAGCATATGTAAGTTCTCTTTTCCTTTTTCTCCTAAGAACGGATATTTATCTATTAAAAAGGCTAAATTTTTCTTTTGCATCGAAAGTTCTTCTGTTTTAAAATATGTTTCAATGCAAGCCATTACGGTAATAATAGTGGCCAAGTCAGCACCATTGACAAAAGCGACGTATACAGATTTAGACATAAAAGTACACCATTCCGATAAGGAAGCTCCACCTTTTAGTAATGATTCTTCCTGCTGTATAAAAAAATACTCTCTTTCTTCTTTATTCATGTTGTTACCTCTCAAATACTATAGATTACCGCTCATTATTAGCCCTATTTAATCTAGTCAAGCTTGCAATACTATGGATTATAGGAGTAATAAACCGTATATTAAGGTGAATTTTATTTAAACCGATCTGTTAAATTCAAAATGTCAACTCCCTCTATTTTTTCTACACTTGATCCACGTCTTTCATAAAAAGCATTATCATATAGTAATGGTTTGTTGGTAGATTCAATAGAAAAAACTAAAATGCATTTATTATAATAGTTTACAAGTCTCATATATCTTAATATATAAGATTTTGTATAATCATCTATAGGTTCTTGTTCTATGAATTGCTTGATTTTCGTAAAGTATTCATCAGTATTTTTATATTTTTTTGATATTTCAGACTGTACTCCATTAATATAAAAACCGTTAAATTCTTTAATACTCTCACTATAAATTGTGGAAAATAGTTTTGCATCATCTTGATTATCTGCAATTCCAACCAAAACATAACCTTTTATATTTCTACCTATATTCGCCATTGCAGTAAGGGTTCTAACAATTTTCTTTAAACATTTTGTATTAAATTCTGCTGATTGTTCTAAATGATGCAATCCTATTTTTAAATCAAATAATTGTTGTTCAATTTTAGACTGCATTAATAAATTTTCAAGCTTACTAACCCAAGAATCTACGGCAGGATCTTCATGATTTGCATCTATAAAACATGCTTGAATAACTCCAGAGAGTGCACTTATATATTCTTCACGATATTGTTCATTCCAATTTTTCGAAACATCTTTTAGTAAGCGTTTTCCAACTCCAGATAGTAATTCAACAAGTTTATCATAATTGGATATAATTTTCCCATCTGTAATTAGTTTGTAAATTGAAAGATAAAACACTTGAAAAGACCTAGGTTTACCTTCACCAAGTTGACCATATAATAACTCATTGAAATTCTTTTTAGATATCATAAGAATTTTTTCTATTTCATCAAAAACAGTAATAAAGCAAGATAGAATTTTTTCTTCACCTAATTTTTCAATTTGAGAAATAGTTTTCGTTACTAAGTGTTTATAATCGTCTTCATCATATCCATATATTACATTAAGAATTTTTGCAGATGGTGTAACATCCTTCCCAAGTAATACATAAGTTAAAATATATGCAATTAATTCTTCATCTCTGGAAATTCTCATATTTCCAACTGATATAATTCCTTGTTTTACCCAAAAAACATTATTTAAATCTATCCCATATTTTAATTTACGATTAGACAGACTTATTTCTCTCATTTTTGACAATTCTAAAACATCATCAGGTGAAGAATCTCGGCGAATTAGTGCAGCTAACTTTCTGACCAAATTTGAAAATGCGCCTGTAGCACCAGCTTGTCTTAAATCTTGATCTGATAGTTGGCGTCCTGTAGCATTAATCCTACGAAAAATTTCTTCAATATGTAAATCATCATATTGTGTGATTGATAATGGTAATTGGTAGTTGGAAATTCTTGTACATATTTCTCTTTTTAAAATAGAACTTTGGGAAATAAGAATACCTTTGTCAGAAAGTTCCTTCGTCCTAGCCATTGTTGCTAAATCAAAATATTGTTCTTTCCCTTCGATATTCACTGGAATTTCACAACTTATAAATGAAAATAATGCCTCTAATCGCTGCATACCATCAATTATTTCATAACACGGCTTACCATCTCTTTCTATCTTAGCAAGAAGAATTAGCGGAACTGGATAATTTAAGTATATTGATTCAATAAATTTTTGTTTTTCCTCTAAATTCCACACCAATTTCCTTTGGTATTTACGGTTAACAATTAATAACCCATCACAATACCAATCAAATACATGCTGAATATTTTCATTTCTAATTAGTAAGTCTTCTAACAACATAAATTTCCTCCTAGTATTTTAATACAAACAAAATAAGTATTTCTCTTTAATTTTATTTCTCCGTTAATTATGGTATATTGAATAGATAATCAACTTCCCCACTACCACCCACAACACACTTTTCATTTAGTTTTCCAATAGCCACTTCCATACTACCCCACATATTACCAAAATTCAACATTTTTCTGTAAAATGTCCCCAAATTGAATCACTATTTATCTGTCCCCTCAAATAACCATCTATCAGCTTGTAAGGCATCTTCAAAAAAATAACAAGTCAGTATGCTCGTCTATTTTGCGCCATACTGCGTCGACAGAACCCGCTCATAGAAAAACTATGAACGGAACCTGTCTCCTTGTCTGACACAAAATATCCTTCGCATCTTTGGCTTGTTATTTTCTTTCAGATGCCGGTAATTAAGTTTATTTCTACATATATTTAAAATGTAATATTTTCATTTGTAAAAATTCCGTTTCGAGCATATACTAATACAGAACACATGTTCTATTATATTATATTGAGGGTATGATTATGGAAAGAGTAATTTTGCATTCCGATTTAAATAACTTTTATGCAAGCGTCGAATGTTTGTATAATCCAGAACTTAGGGATAAGCCTGTAGTTGTGGGTGGTAGCGTTGAGCATCGACACGGCATTATCTTAGCAAAAAACAATATAGCAAAGTCATTTGGTATCAAGACTGGTGAGGCCATCTGGCAGGCAAAGCAAAGATGTCCAAACCTAATCGTCGTCCCCCCCAATTACGAAAGATATATCAGATTTTCTAAGCTTGCACGGGAAATTTATAGGGATTATACAGACAAAGTTGAGGCATTTGGAATTGATGAGAATTGGCTTGATGTGACTAATTCTGTTCGACTGTTTGGAGATGGCGAACAAATTGCAAATGAAATACGTGAACGTGTTAAATCTGAGACAGGCCTCACCGTTTCGGTTGGCGTATCCTGGAATAAGGTCTTTGCTAAGCTTGGAAGCGATATGAAGAAACCAGATGCGGTTACTGTAATAAGTCAAGATAACTATAAAAGAAATGTATGGTCACTCCCTGCAAAAGAACTTTTGTATGTTGGTCCATCCACATGGCGTAAGCTTACAAAAATCGGTCTTTACACAATAGGTGATATTGCAACCGTTTCACCGGCTGTCTTAAAAAGTTTGCTTGGTAAATGGGGCGAATACCTATGGAGTTTTGCTAATGGCCTGGATAGTACACCAGTAGCGCTTATAAGTAATGAAAGTATAATCAAGGGAATTGGTAATAGCATGACTACTCCACGTGATTTGGAGAATAATGAGGATGTGAAAATACTGCTTTATGTACTTTCTGAAAGTATAGCCGAGAGACTTCGAAAGCACTACTTTAAAGGCAAGACAATACAAATACATGTACGTGACAAAGAACTTGTAACTATAGACAGACAGGGCCAGTTGAATACCCATACTTTTATCAGTGGCGAAATTGCAGAAAAAGCTTTTGAAATATTTGTAAAAAATTGGACTTGGGAGAAACCTATACGTTCGATCGGTGTAAGGGCTACCGATCTTGTAGCAGCAGATACCTATACCCAGCTAAGTCTCTTCGACGATGAGAATATCAGAGTTAAAAAGGATTTTCTGGAGAAAAGTATTGATGATGTTAGAAGACGTTTCGGACATTATTCTGTACAAAGGGCTTTACAGCTAATGGATAAAAAGCTGAATGCTAACCCAATAGAAGAAAATATTATTTTTCCTGTATCTTATTTTAGATAGGAAGGAGAATTATGTTGCGTAAGGTTTATATTAATGTTACTGCTGCTTATACTAAGGATGGGACTCTTCTCCCAATATACTTTTTATGGGAAGATGGTATGAGATATGATGTAGATAAAGTATTTGATTTTCAGAAAGCTGCTAGCCTAAAGGTTGGGGGGCAAGGAGTAAGGTATAGATGCAGAGTTATGAATAAAGAAGTGTACCTTTTTCTAGAAGATAACAAGTGGTTTATGGAAGGAAAATGAGTAATATTTATTATTAAAATGTTTGGAAGGTATGGGAGTGATTATTATGGTTCCGTTCGGATTCGAAAGAAGAGAGCAGGAAAATCAAATTGAAAACCAAGTACCAGAGCCTCAATATAAGCGAGTTTATCTCAGCGTTATAGCTATCAGGACTAATACTGGGGAATTAATCCCCCAATCGTTTGAGTGGGAAGGTCAAACGTATAAAATTAGTCAGATATTGAACTCACAAAATGGTCAAAGCCTAAAGCAAAATATAAATGCACAAAGGTTCTATTGTAGGTGTGGGGGTATGAAATTTCAATTATTCTTCGAGGATGGTGGGTTTGGAAATCAAAGGTTTTACATTGAGTTGAAAGAGGGTTATAGTATATTTTAATAGTATATTTTTAAAGGAGAAATGCTTAATGTGTGGACGATATGCTGTTTTCACTGAAGAAGAGAATCAGGAGCTAAGAGAAATCATAAATAATATAAATGAGCGCTATAAGGATGACCTCCCTAAAATGAAAACTGGTGAAATATTCCCTACAAATGTTGTTCCAGTGATTACTGGCCATTTGGAAAACAAAAGAACAGTAAATCTTTTCAAATGGGGATTTCCAAACTATAGGCAAGCTAGTGGAGTGATTATTAATGCCAGATGCGAAACTCTACATGAAAAGCCTACTTTTAGAAAACTTCTCACTTCCGGTCGCTGCCTTGTTCCTGCTAGTGGATTTTATGAATGGAAGGCTACTGAAGCAAAGAAGGAAAAATATTTTATACGACCTTCAAATACTGAATTGATGTACTTTGCAGGCCTATACAATACCTTTATCGATAAAAGCGGCATTCCATTTACTAACTTTGTAATAATTACTACTGAGGCTAATGACCAGATGTCCCAAATTCACACTAGAATGCCTGTGATTTTGAGTAGCACTGAAACAACGGTCTGGATAAATCAAACTAATGTAGAGAATGTCAGCAATACAGGTATAGGTATCAATACAGGATTTTCCAACATTCTAAGGCCTTCCAGCAGTGAGCTTGTACTTGAAAAAGTGGGGTAAAGTTATTATTTTAATGGGTTTTTATTAGAGGTGCAATTTAAAATTTGTCAGTGAATATGACACTAAAAAAGCTATGTAAAGAATGTAAAAAGAACACAAATGTCTTACCCTCGACCAGGGAATGTTATATCTACAATCAAAAAATCGACAATGTTACAATTCAGATAACAAAAGACTTATTAGGCAAAGCTCCTGTTAGTCGAACCTGTGAAAATAGAATTACTATATCTCAGTGTATAAATATGGTAATATATTCTTATTAGATAATTCATGTTTGTTAGATAAGACGAAATACGGAGTATAAATATTTTGTTCCTGTTGGAGGAAAAGATAATGGTTATAACAAAGCTGGCACAGAAGGATATATATGAGGCATTAAAACTTGTATTGAATGTTTTTATGATGTTTGAAGCACCAGACTATATTGATGAAGGGATAAACACTTTTAAAAGCTGTATTAGCAACCAAGAATTTATAGGTAGCCTTGCCATCTTTGGTGCTTTTAAAAATAATCAAGTGGTTGGTGTCATTGCAACACGAAACGAAGGAAACCATATTGCACTGTTTTTTGTTGATGGTAAATATCATAGACAAGGAATTGGTAAAAAGCTATTTGAAGCAGTTATAGAAAACAGCACTTCACATAAAATAACAGTTAATTCTTCTCCTTATGCGATTGAAGCTTATCATCATTTAGGCTTTATTGATACAAATTCGGAGCAGTTGTCAAATGGCATGAGATATACGCCAATGATATACACAAAATGAACATAATCTTTAGTTCGCACTTTTTATATTTCATACATTACCTAACTCTTGTTATTAAACAATAGATTTCAAGTTAACAAGTGAATAGATTCTAAAATAGGTACCGCAAATTCAGTTAAAATGAATATCGGTATTTTTTTATTCAATCTAGTTCGCATTATACAGGGAAAGCTAGCAAGAAAAATTAATGAGAAGTAGGAAAGATGTTCTTTGATAACTGAATATTGCGGTAATAAAATACTTACAATATATTCCTAATTATTGTAAAAATATGTTATAATTTCTACAGGAGTTAAGTTGCAATCGTTACATAATGTGTCCAAAGTGTTTCAAATAAAGATGGAGTGGGTTATATGGATAATGAAAAAGTACGTGAACAGTTCAAAAGGGCAATAAAGTACAAAGGTATAGGATTTATAATAATACTGATTGCTATAATCCCAATGATGATGGTTGCGGGAACAATGAAATATATAGCGGCAATCATTATATTGGGAATAGGAGTTTATTTTGAACGTCAGTATAAGTGTCCCTCCTGTGGAAATGTATTTGACCCTAGAATAAAATCTGGTGAATTAATATACTGCCATAAATGCAATGAAAAACTCCAGTAATGCTTTGTAATCTTTATATAATAAGAACCAATCCTTACCGCACATTCAGTTTAAATGAAATGAGGTTTTTTAATGAACATTTTCAGTCAATTGCGTCCTAAAGAAAGCGGTACTTTGATAACTGAATAATGCGGTACTGGTTAAAATTTGGGTAAACTCCATATATAGTATTTATTGTAATGAGTTGTTTATTAGTCATATTGTTTAAATAATGAGAAAAAAGACTAAGTTTAATTTATATACTTATGAGGGAAGGTGGATTTTCGTATGATTGGATTAAAAAGTGGTATTGTGAAACTATCATCTTACGACAACGAATGGCAAGTTCTTTTCAATGCTGAAAAGGAATTGATAAAAAAACAAATTGGTGAGTTTGTATTAGATATACAACATGTTGGGAGTACCTCTATACCTGGTCTTGAATCAAAGCCTATTATCGATATTGCAGTGGGGGTTCACCCACTTGACATTGGTCTTCAATGTATAGAACCCTTAGTAAGTGTAGGTTATGAATACAAGAATGATGCAGGTATACCAGGGAGGCACTTTTTTGCTAAAGGAAGCAAAGAAAACAGAACTCATTATTTGCATATCGAAGTAATTAATGGTGAACTATGGAAAAACCATATTTTATTTAGAGATTATATACTTATGCACAAAGCATTTATTACTAAATATGCAAATCTTAAAAGAGAATTAGCAAGTATATATGAGAACGGCAGAGATTCCTATACGAAAGGTAAAGATGCTTTTATTAAAGAAGTTTTATATTTGGCTCAAATACAACAAGGAATATAAGAAAAATATATATCATGATCCAACAACTACCGCATATTCAGTAAATGAAGTGCGGTCTTTTTTTCTAAGAAATGAAGAATACCAATCGACAAAAAGTAAGTTGGTACGCAATATGATTAAAAGATGAATTAATAGTTAAGGTAGTTACAAAATTTCTTTATTTGGGTATTATAAAAACTCCTACAACATTACAGTTTCTATGTTTTCCATACTCACAATTTTCCCATTATTTATTACCGAAACAGGTCCATGTCCACCACAGATAATGCAAGGCTTTTGGTTACTGTTGCCGACCTCTTCGACAAGACGAGTAATCTTAGTTCTCATCTCTGTAGCTTTTTCAGAATCAATATTGACACTTCTCATAAGGTATGGTGCAAGAGAATTGAACTCTGCTCTCTCAGGAGTAAATCCACTTATATTAACAAGAATGTCTCCTGTAAAAGCAACTCCATATTTCTTGCACACAAAAACCATCTCACCCTGCACATGGCCTCCACTTCCCTCAAGCACTTCAAATTCAAGATCTGCAACAGTAAAATTCCCTATATATAGTAGATCAAGATGTTCCTCTGGTGTACCATCATCTAGAATATCAAATCGGTCCGCGCTTGGTGGAACATATCCTGAAATAATTCGGCTCAGCTTACTGTAGCCCAAGCCAATATCATCGTGTTCTCTATAATCTGGAATTCCCATGTACTGTCTATTTAAATTATCTGCACTCTTTTTATTAAGACAAATCTTAGCGCCTTCAAGCTTTGACAAAAGGCCACAGTGATCAATATCTGCATGTGTAATATATACTCTTTTAATCCTTTTTTCCCAATTATGAAACAGTTTGTTGAAAATATCAAACATTTCATTGGAGTAAATGCTATAACCTGTATCTATAAGTACAAGCTCGCCATCTGTATCTAGAACATACGTATTACTGCCACAGGGTGGCTCTATACTGTAAAGAGTAACTGAATCACTTATTTTCACCTTTTCAATATCGGCTTTAAAATCACTGCCTTGATGCTGACCTATGAAATATGCAAACCTGCGTATATAGCCAAATACTTTATCCGGGTTTTCGCCTTTATCCTGAAGCTTTTGCATAATCCTGTTAGACTCTGATATAAACTCCATTGTTATTTCAGTGCGGAGTTGCAGAAGCTTTTGCATCTCATTTGCAAGTCGGATATAGAAAATTGTATTGTCTAGATTTTTTTCAGAATCGTCATAATCAGTAATATCGATCTGATATACTTCCGTTATATCATCAAGCAGCATTTTGATTATTTTTGGGTTTTCTATCAGAAGTCCCATTTTAAAATTCTGATACTCCGAATTATTTGTACTTGAATTCATATATGAAATATTTATACCATACCTGTCAAGAATTCTAAGTATTGGCAGCACAGCTCCAGGTACATCTGGGATTTTAATATTCACTACAATAACTCTAATTTCAGAAATTTTATTATTAAGATAACCGACATTTCCTAATTCTTCTGCGATTTCAGAAAGATCTTCATCTGTTGCTTCAACATCAATAAATAGTGTATGTAGGTCAACTGCCTTATTATAGCTGACACGAACAATATTTCCATTATGTCTTGCTATAATTTTTGATGCAAGCATAAATGCACCAGTCTTATTTGGCATGCTCGTAATATACGTTTTACTTGGCATATTTGACCTCCTATTGATGACTGCTTACTACTATATGCAGGTATTTATTTCTCAGTTGTTCTCTCTCTAATTGTTACTTTTATAATATCCCCGGGCTGCTTAAGTTAAAACAGTGAAAGCTGTTTATCATAATAGCTCTTCTTGTATCCATTTATAATATCCTTCATTCGATGCAGCAGCCCAAGTCTTTCACATTCTCGCTTTATCAGCTGTTTTAGATGGTTTGCGTTGGGTGAATAACACTGATAGGAATCTCCATAATACTTTATATATTTTTCCTTCGTACCTGGAAAAAGCTCATCTAGCTTTTTGTAATACCATTCTCTTTGGTTTAGCCTAAGTGTCACACCAAAGGCAGGATATATGAATTTGGCACCACTCTCATATGCAAGCCGTATAATGCCACTTATGTTTTCTTCATTATCCTCTATAAATGGTAAAATAGGCATCATAAGTATCCCTGCAAAAATGCCATTATCAGAGAGCTGCTTGATGGCAGCAAACCGCTTTGAGGATACTGCTACATTAGGCTCAAGCTTTTTACACAGTTCATCATCGCAAGTAGTTACCGTTATCTTAATTAGAACAGGCGAATGCTGTTTAATGTTTTTCAAGATATCTATATCTCTTGTTACTAAATCACTTTTTGTATCAATAGAAGCCCCAAAGCCATACGTGTTAATAAGTTCTAGAGCTCCCCTTGTTAGTTTATAATCCTTTTCAAAGGGGTTGTAGGGATCGCTCATTGCACCTGTACCTATAACTCCCTTTTTACGCTTGGACTTGATATCATGATAAACCAAAGAGAGAGCATTTCCCTTTGCCCTCACCTCATCAAAGTTGTCTACATGATAGCACTCGCTTCGGCTATCGCAATAAATACAGCCGTGATTACAACCTTTGTAGATATTCATATTATAATTGTTTCCAAACCAGTTATTGTTCTCGCAATATCCAGATATTACGGTTTTCGCAGGTATTAGCTCCATGCTACAGCCCCTTTTAATCTAGTAAATTTCTGCACTTATCTGAAAATATTATACCATGAATACATGACAACTGCGTGTCATATAAAAAAGCATCTGCTATACAAATAACAGACGCCTCTCGCTTGTTCAAGCTTTATTTTCCACTCTCAGTCTCATATGTCCAATCATTTATACCACCAAGATTGTACACTTTTGTATAGCCCATTTTAACCAAAGTCTCTGAAGCTACTACACTCCTTCGCCCAGTCTTGCAATATACAAAAATTGTTGCATCTTTATCAGTAAGCTTTGAAGGTGCTTCCTTTTCAATCACTTCCACAGGAAGCAGCACACTATTTGGAATATGCTTCTCTATATATTCTTCCTGTGTTCTCACATCAAGCAATGTTATCACGTCTTCACCATCAAGACGCTTTTTGGCATCTTCAGGTCTAATATTTGTGTAATTCAGCGCATCTCCTGAATCCGATTGGATAGCCGTTGTATTTTTACTGTCTTCTTGAGTTTGAGAAATACCTGTTGTACCACAAGCAATAGCTCCAAGAGCTATTAGCATCAAGATAATAAGCATTATTTTATTCTTCATAAACACCTCCAGTTTTATAAAATATTTTTCATTTTCATCTAATTAAAATATTTTATCTTTAGGTACTAACCAAGCTTTTCCAAAAACTCTGAGCTCTTTTCAATGCATCCAACACATGATAGTTTTTTTAAGCCTTTTATATTGCTACACTCTAATGCCCCAGCCTGCTCTAAGAAGTACTGCTCCAGCTCTACTCCCTTTTCTTCATCCTGCTGCTTGTTCACAATATATTTCACTGCATAATAAGCTCCGCACAATCCATTCGGTGCTCTACCTCCACCAAAGCTCTGAAACGCTTCAACCAAACCATCTTCAATATCAAATTTATCTTTAAAAGCACTTAGCACCGACTGTGCACAGTTCATCCTTTTACATCCACCTTGACCAATATAATTATTTTTTGCTTTAATAGCTGACATTTAAATAACCCCCTATGATAAATAATAAATATTACATTTCTGTTTTGTATTTCCTTAGTATAATGTTTGAGATACCTCCTGTGGGTATAATTACATTATATAAGGTCAAAGCATGATTGTCAATCTATTTATTCAAATATTACGATATAGTATATGTTATCAGAATCAAAGTCCTAAGTGGAGGTTACAAAATCCCAAACAGCATAAAACCTATAGTATTAATAGCAAAATTAGCACACATATGTACAGTCCAAGAAACATAAATATTTTCGTTTTTTTCATCTAACCAATTGAATATCAGACCAGCTGCAAATAAACTAACAATTAGAATTAAAAACAATGCTAAGCTAAACCAACTTGTCAATATTGCAACATGATAAAATGCAAAAGCAGCGGCACTAAAGATGTACGCTACTTTCCTACTTGCTACTCTCTTTAATGTTAAAAAAGAAATACCTCGAAAGAAAAATTCTTCCAGCAATGAATTGATAAATGAAATATATATTGCTACAAATACAAAATTGTCCTTATTTACCCCAATATTATTTTGTAAGGCTACTGTAACTTTTGAAAAATCAAAATACGGGACAAGAATGAAATAAGCACCAAGTATAAATATGTATACACCAACCCCAAGACAAACAGCTACTTTTATACTGTTTTTATTAAAGCTCAAAAGTTGGCGTAAACTAATTTGCCTATCAACAATAGAATACCCAATTGGCAAAAGAGCGAATAAAACAATTTTAACAATAGATTTGACTGCATAATCAGGTCTAATAATTGCGTCTACCCATGCCATAATTAAACATCCAGCTATTACAATAGCTATAATCGATATAAATTTTCTTTTATTTACCATATTACTCCTTATTTTCTTTATCCTCTTTATCTTCTTTATCTTTTTTATCTTCTTTGGCTTCTTTGGCTCTAGAATAGAGTTCTGCCCATGCTGGAAAAAATCCTGCACTTATAGCAATATTCTGTGAGTGAAAATGTGATTCCACAGTACCTATACCTTTTGAAATCAAATTTCCATGGTTTTTGCTAACACAGCAAGCTTATTTATCGTTTTCCAGTTACGCACAGTCGAGGGTACATCCAACTTCTTAAGATTATTAGCAAGCTTTGAATTTCGAATACTATTGTGAAATAAAAGAAATACCTCTCGTCCTAAAATTCGATACTCATCACTCTCACTTCTGTAAGCGTTCAAGTGCTCAATTTTTTCTTGCAAGGGGGCATGGGTCAACAGTGAGACATATAGACTCTCTACTTCTGATGACGACTCAGCTTCTGATACTTCATCCTGCGTGAATGGGCAATTCAAAATAATCCATTCGATCTCTGCAGCCGTTCTCAAAATAACTGTGGCTGAAAATCCAAAAACCATTTCAATCTCATACTCAATTTTCTTCCTAAGAGTTTCCTCCACTTCATTTGATTTAAATAGTACATTACCGCTTTGAATATATGTTTTTACATCACAAAGTCCTATAGTTTCAAATACTCGTTTTAACTCAGCCATCTTAATAACATTCTTTCCACCTACGTTAATTCCTCGTAACAGTGCTATATAAATAGTCATAATGTAAGCTCTCCTTCGTTTGAACTTAATTCCATTTCCATTAGTGTTCCTTTCTTTTTAATTTTATCAAACTTAAGCCTTGGACACAATCACATAGAATAACAGAATATATCATAAAACCATCCTGTTGCATAAAAAGAACCTACCCATCGGATAAGCTCATACTGACCATTTTATATGAATGATGTGTATAACATTTCTAAATGTTATGTAAAGAAAAAAGCCTATAAACCTTATTGGTAGCAAGGATATCGGCTTTTACTCAACATAATATCTAACTCTAGCTAATTCTTCAGAATTAAGAATATCTTTGCAAACTAGAGGCTCTTTCATATGGCATTTCATATTGTATACTTCATTCTTTAAACTTCTTATTTCATTTTCAATACTGCTTTGACTGCAGCAACAATGTCATCACTCGTTAAATTAAATTCTTTCATTAGAATCTCTGGTTCTCCTGATTCACCAAACCTGTCATTGATCCCTACCATTTTCGCAGGAACAGGGCAGTTTTGCGACAGGATTTCCATAACGGCACTTCCCATACCTCCCATCATCTGATGCTCTTCAGCGGTAACAACCGCTCCTGTTTTTCTAGCTGCTTCTATAATAGTCTCTGCATCCATTGGCTTAATGGTATGGTTATTTATGACCATCGCATTGATTCCCTCTTTAGAAAGCTTTTCTGCTGCAACTAAACTTTCGTAAACCATCACTCCACAGGCTATTATTGCAACATCCGAACCCTCACGACAGCAGTAAGCCTTTCCAATTTCAAAAGGAGTCTCTTCATCTGTTATCGTAGGAACTTTTTCTCTTCCAAACCTAATATAATAAGGTCCATTAGCTTCTGCCACAGCAATAGTTGTCTTTCTGGTTTCGATTGAATCAGCGGGTACAATTACCTTCATATTTGGCAAGCATCTCATTATAGCTACTTCTTCCAAAGCTTGATGAGTTGCACCATCTGCTCCGACAGAGATTCCTCCGTGTGCACCGCCAAGTTTTACATTCAGATTGTTATAGCATACTGTAGTCCTTATCTGATCCCAGGCTCTACCTGCTAGAAAAACTCCATAATTTGTTACAAATGGAATCTTACCTACAAGACTTAATCCTGCAGCTATACCCATTTGATTCTGTTCTGCAATTCCGATACTGAAAAACCTGTCAGGAAATCTATCTCTGAACCAATCCACTCTTGTTGAACCAGTTATATCTGCCCCCAGAGCAACAACATTTTTATTTTTTTCTGCAGCGGCTATAATACCTTCCCCATATCCATCTCTTGTGGGCTTCATATCAATTTTATCTAAATCTTTTTGAATAATAACCTTTAACATAGGTACCTTCTCCTTTATATCAATATGAATTTTAAATGATTTAATAATTTCGTAAAAGCAATCTGCTTTTCTATTTACTCCTTAGTTCTTTCATCGCAGCTTCATACTGTTCTTTATTTGGAGCGACTCCATGCCATCCTGCTACATTCTCCATAAAAGATACACCCTTACCCTTAGCAGTGTGTGCAATTATCATTGTAGGCTTGCCTTTATATTCAGACGCGTCCTTATATGCCTTCTCAACAGCTATCACATCATGTCCGTCTACTTCAATAACATTCCAGTTGAAAGCCAACCATTTGTCTTTGTAAGGATTGATGTTCATAACCTTCTCAACACTTCCATCTATCTGCAGCTTATTAAAGTCAACAATTCCACAAAGGTTATCAAGCTTATAGTGTCCGGCAGCCATTGCAGCCTCCCATACTTGCCCTTCTTGAGTTTCACCATCCCCCATCAGACAATAAACTCTGTAATCTGCTGCATCAATTCTTGCACCTAGAGCCATACCCACCGAAACGGATAAGCCCTGCCCAAGCGATCCTGATGAAACATCAAGTCCATTTGTTTTATGCATATACGGATGTCCCTGCAAAAGACTTCCGAACTTTCTTAATTTATTTAGCTCACTTTTATCAAAGTATCCACAATCAGCAAGAACAGCATAAAGTGCAGGGCAAACATGCCCTTTTGAAAGGACAAATCTATCTCTTTCTTCCCATTTTGAATTAGAAGGATCATGCTTCATAATTTTATTATAGAGTACTGTCAACATTTCTACTGAAGAAAAAGAACCGCCAGGATGCCCGGAACCTGCATTATAGATCATTTCCAAAATATTCATACGCATATCATTACACTTTACCGTTAAT
>DATCID010000022.1:0-11588 GCA_036507975.1 Ruminiclostridium sp. | reverse complement strand
AAGGATTTGGGTTCCTATTCTTCTCTGATTATTATCGACAAGTAACTGCGTAAACTTAGGAACCGCCGTATACCGAACGGTACGTACGGTGGTGTGGAAGGTCGGCTACTCAATTAATGGGTAGCCTCCTATCCGATTATAAGGACATATGAAGATATTTATTAGGTGAACTAAAACTCTTAGTACTTATAATTAGTGTTTGAAAGTGTAAAGATAATAAGTATGGATAAACTATTATTTGGAATATCAGGCTTGCCAATAGGCAGCGGGTTAAAAAAAATCAACTATGCTTCTGGCATTGACTATATAAAATCTATAGGGCTTGATGCAATGGAGCTCCTTTTTGTGAGGAATGTCAATGTGACAGATAAAAATAAGCATATAATATTAAAAACTAAGTTAGATAATGATTTTTATCTGTCAGCTCATGGCTCACATTATATAAACCTAAATGCAGATGAATCTGAAAAGCAAGAACAGTCAATGGGAAGAATAATAAATGCAATGGAAGGATTATCAAAGGTTAAGGGAAGAAGTTTGATATTTCATCCAGGTTATTATTTAACCTCACTTCCCTAGAGAATGTAACTATGAAATGAGTAAAACCTTGTAAAATCAAGCCCTAAGAAATATTTAGGGCTTGATTTTTTGCCAAAACATAGTTATAATTATAGGTATGTAGGAGGTTCAATATGGCATACAGGGTTAATCATTATGATAAAAAATCAGGAATTACATATGTTTATGAAGCAATATCTTTTTGGGATAAAGAAAAGAAACGACCTGCTAACAAGCAAGTTTGCATTGGAAAAATTGACAAAGATTCAGGTGAATTTATTCCTTCAAAACGGCTGGATGATAAACAGGCTGCGATTAGAGATCCAGAAGTCACAGTGGGCGTTCAGATTATTGGACCAGCTATGATACTTGATAAAATTACGCAAGAACTCGGAATAGATAAACTCCTTAAAAAGTGTGCATCCGAGACGTTTTCACATTTACTTACTATGGCTTATTTTCTAGTTGCTAAAGGTGGTGCTCTAAGCCATTGTGAAACATGGTGCAAAGGTCATGCCAATCCACTTAACAGCATACTTACCAGCCAGAGAATAAGCGAATTATTAAAAAAACAAACCGAGGATGAACGGCAGACATTCTTCACCAAATGGTGTGAAAAAATATCCGAGAATGATTACCTTTGCTATGACATTACTTCTATATCTTCTTATTCAGAGTTAAATGAATATGTGAAATATGGTTATAACAGGGATGGTGAAAAATTACCTCAGATTAATCTTGCTATGCTCTTTGGGCAAAACAGCAGACTGCCAGTCTGCTATAAAAGGCTGCCCGGCAGCATTCCTGATGTAAGCGCATTAAAGAACCTTATCAAAACGTTAGACTATCTAAATCCTTCTAATCTACATATCGTCATGGATAGGGGATTTTATAGTAAAACAAATATCGATGAATTGCTTGAATACAAACATAAGTTTACGATTGGGGTTCCTATTCAAAGGCAGTGGGTGGAAAGTATTATCGATGAATTTTATGAAGAAATAGAAATGCCCGACAATTATAGAAAAATAGACGGAGACACTCTTTATGTTAAGACCAAACTATATTCATGGGGCGGCAACCGCAAAAGGACGTATGTTCATGTGTATTATAACTCTTATGCAGCCTCGGCAGCATTTGACAAATTCACAGAAGAGCTCTTGACCTATAAGGAAGAATTAGAAAGTGGGCAGCTCGCAAAGAGCCACGAAGAGTACTATCAACGTTATTTCATAATTAGAGAGACTCCGATACGTGGTTGCAAAATACAATATAATAACGATGCAATACAAAAACATAGGAATCGTTATTCGGGTTTTTTTGTGCTTCTCAGTAATGGTACAAAAGATTCAGTGGAAGCTCTTCAGATATACAGGAACAAGGATGTTGTAGAAAAAAGCTTTAATGATTTAAAAAATCAGTTAGATATGAAACGTCTGAGAGTACAAAACTCCCAAACAATGGACGGCAGGTTATTTGTCCAATTTTTAGCCCTGATATTGATTAGTGCTATACGCGAGAAAATAAGAAGCAGAAAAGAACTGGAGAACTATACTGTTAGGGAATTAATCGAAGAAATGAACACCCTTACTAAAATTACATATTCGGGTAGGTATGGTTCTATTATAAGCGAAATAACAAAAAAGCAAAGAATAATCATGGAGGCTTTTTCGATAGAATTGTAACATAGTTACAATTCTATCGGGAATTCAGGTATTTAAAGGACTCAAAGGAAGAGACTTATAATACTATAAAAAGAAACTTGCTAAAGCTTCCATATAAAGAAATCGATTATAGGCTTAAGACTACAGGCAAAGGAACTCAGTTTGGGACACTTGAGGAATTAGTTTCTCTTTGCATAGAAGTAAGTTCATGCAAGCTGTGTATTGACTTTTCACATATACATGCGAGACAAAATGGTAGTCTAAAAGGTTATGGTGATTTTGCAAAAATACTACAATACGTGCTGGATAAGTTGGGCAGGTCTTCGCTAGACGATTTACACATTCACATGGGTGGAATAAATTATAATATTAAAGGTGAAAGAAATCATCTCCCATTATTAGAGAGTGATTTCAATTATGTAGAGTGCTTAAAAGCCATAAAAGATTTTAACGTCAAAGGGTGCGTGATTTCTGAGGGACCTCTAGTAGAAAAAGATGCATTGTTACTGAAGAATACTTTTGAAAAACTATAAATATCGCAAGGCTCCAAATCAAGATAATTAACTAAAAGATCGAACAGATTATCTGCGAAATCTATCTATCTTACACTTATGGGTAAAGAGTTTATCCACAAGCGTAAGTTTAAGCAGTTAAAACAAAGATTATCCGATAAATCGAATCAATTCATCATTAAATTTATCCTTTTCTTCATAAAAAGCTCCGTGACCGCTATTTTCAAACGGTATAAGCTTAGAGTTTTTAATTCCTCGATTTTGCGCAATAGCTAATGGGTACAAACAAACTGAGTCATGAATACCATGGAGGATCAAAGTGGGAACGTGTATTTTTGCGAGATCATCAAATAATACTTCAGCTAACCAAGTATTCGCGACTGCGACCATGGCCCAACTTGCTGCAGGTAACCCTAACTGGAAGAACCAATCTGAGAAAGGCTCCGATACTTTTTGAAAGAATAATCTTTTTCCAAAGTCACTCAATATTTTTGGACGATCGTTATATGTTGCTTGAATGATATTATTTATATCTTCTGCTGTTAAACCATAAGGAAAATATGGACGCTGGATAACACTAGGAGCTGCAGCTGCAAAAAGGGCAAGCTTAGAAACACCACATCCGTTGTGGCGAGACATATATCGAATAGCAACTGCTCCACCAGTGGAGTGGCCGGAAAGAGTGAAATCACGCAACTTTAATGCGTCAACAACACCTCTGACATCATCTGCTAATCGATTGTAGTCATAGCCTCTCAAAGGTTTATCTGAATTACCGAAGCCTCTCATGTCAATTCCTATACAACGATAACCAGCTAAGATAAGCTGATTATATTGGTATTCAAACATTTTGTGGTTTGCAGGCCAACCGTGAATAAACAAGATTGTCTTTCTACCCAAAGGGTTAATATCATTTACATATATTTTTACATTTGGTTCTACTGTAATCCAATATTCCATTTTGATACCTCATTAATAAAATCGTATTATAATAATATACTATTCAATTGGTATAAATGTGTGTATGGAGTTGATACTACTTTTTATGTCCCTTCATAATACTATAACTCCCGCTGAACATGCCAAACAAAAGCGCGGTAATTGGATATATGATCCAATTAATGCGCCATTGATTGAATACAAACCCACTGATTAGAAAGATACAGACTGCCAACGGCCATACGATAGCGGCAACAGCACCAATTACTTTATTTTCTTCTTTATCTTGTTCTTTATTTCCTTTTTTATAGTCATCGATTTTTAATAATATACTAAAGCTTTCCTTAATACATCCATAATATATGAAGATAAAAACAGCAATAGCTACTATCACTAATAGAATAACTACACCGTAGCTAGGTGCACGGTACTTAAAAACACCCATCACCAAAACTGCAACTGGTGATAATAGGCACAGACATACGCCGATAATTACAGATAATATATAAGGCGATGTAAAAGCATTATTTTCTTGTTGAATAGATGCTTTTAAGTGAGTTGATAAATCAAAACCACCTTCTAAGTATTTGTACTTTTCCAACTTCATACCAGAGTAAATGAATATGGCAATAGCGGGCACAATCATAATAAATAGTGCAATAATACCGAGCATATCACCAACATTTGATGAAAACCCTTTGTCAATAATACCGTCACCTATAAGCTGTGTGATTAATATTAGCATGGCCGGACCCATAATACATAAAAAGACACCAATACCTATTAGTAGACCAAATCTTTTTTTGTCAACCATAAAGTCTTCAGCTTCTTCTTCCGTAATTGTTGGAAGGATAATACCTTCACTCCCGAGGTCGATTCCAAGCTCACTAATTAATTCATCAATATTACCGAACTCTGAAATAACAATGCCTATAGCCTCATTTTCTGACTTGCCATCGTTTTTAAGCTCATTATATTTATCCTCCATATTAGATAGTAAATCATTTTTTAATTTGAGCATTTGATTTGATTTAGGTAAATTTGTAAACATATTATTCAAATAATTTTTTATAGTTTCCATTTTATTTCTCCTCCTTAATAAATCTATTGATGACATCTTTTGTTAATTTCCATTCTTCACATTTTTCCTTATAGTAGGACAAACCCGCCGAAGTAATTCTATAGTATGTACGCCTTTTTCCAAAGGTTTCATCTTTATAGAAGGACTTGATAAATCCGTTATTTTCAAGCCTATTAAAAGTAGAATAGAGGGTGGTCTCTTTCATAATATACTTCTCATCGGACCGTTCCTTGATGTTCTTGGATATTTCATATCCGTAAGATTCACTATCTAAAAGCATGAAAAGAATTATTGTATCGTTATATCCTCGAATAACATCACTGCTTATCAAATCTTATCCTCCTTTCAAATTCTATTTTCTTTATTTCAATTCTAAATATATTTTACTGCATCAGTAGTACTACATCTATCGTAGTAATTATAATATAATATAACATAATTACTACGACAAGTAAAGTAATTATGAAAGATTTGAGAGAATAGATAAGAGCAGGGTAGATGAGGAAGTTGGAAAATTGGGAGGGTTTAGAGCATAAGATAGTGGAAAAAGGTAATGACTGATTTATCTGAAACACCAATTGTATAAACTTTTGTGCAAGTGCAGTTGAAAGCTTTGCACTTGCACAAAAATATGATTATTTAGGATTCTTACACACTTCCTGTAAAGGTAAGAAACAGTAGTATAGCATTTGCAACAACAATCACGCTCGTTATTATGAAGCCAACTATATTTGTCAACGGCTTATTAACTAGCGCTCCCATCAAATCCCGTCTCTTAGTAATTATTAGCATAGGTATTATTGCAACAGGGAGGATAAAGCTGAGAACAACCTGACTAAATATTAGAACTTGCATAGGATTTACTCCTAATATTATTATGATCATAGCTGGCAACATGGTCACAAGCCTAGTTACATTATCATTTATTTTTAATCCTACAAATCCTTGCATAATGGTTGTGCCCGCCATAGTTCCAACAACAGAAGAAGACAAGCCAGAGGCTATCAGAGCTAATCCGAAGGCACCGCTTGAAGCAGCTCCCAACAAAGGTGATAATGACTGATGTGCCTGCTCTATAGTTTCAACTACTATTCCATTGCGGTAGAATACAGCAGCAGAGACAATAACCATAGCTACATTGACTATGAAAGCTATATTCATTGCAATTGTAATGTCCAATCTCTCCAACTTTAGGTGCTTTTTCTTTTCATAATCAGTTGAATGAGTATTCCTTTCTTGAACTAGCTGCGAATGTAGGTATATGACATGTGGCATAACTGTTGCACCCAGCATGCCAACTGCAATCATTACAGCTTCTCCATTTGGAAGTGACGGCATCAGAATATGCAGTCCGGCAGCAGACCAGTCTGGCTTTGCCAAGAAAACCACTAAGGTATAGGATATACAGATGACGGCTACTAATATAAAAATAAAAGACTCTAATACTCTTTGACCATATTTTCCTAGGTGTACTATAAATAAAGTGATAACTGCAGTAATTAACCCAGCTATGGCCATTGGTATGTGAAATAACAAATATAACCCTAGGGCACTGCCAAGAAACTCTGCAAGATTTGTAGCAATTGCGGCTAGTTCTGCAACAACCCAAAAGCACCAATTTGTTTTCCTTGAAAAAACTCTGCCACACATTTGGGGCAAATTGTATCCTGTTGCAATACCTAATTTTGCTGAAAGTGATTGCAAAAATATTGCCATTAAATTGCTCCAAAGGACAACCCAAATCAAATTATAGTTAAACTTGGATCCACCGCTGATATTTGTTGCAAAATTACCTGGGTCTATGTATGCAACACTTACAATAAAGGCTGGACCCAGAAAACGAAGCGTAGTTTTAATTTTAGTAAATGTTTTACAGTTTTTAGTTAATATTCTTCCAGCACTAAGGGCTTCAGCCTGAGAACCAAGTGTTGGAACATAGCTTTCTTCCAGCAAGAATAACACCTCTTTGGTCTGTTTTATGTTCAGCTAATAACTTTAGCTTAGACTAATTTAGTTTACCTAATCTAAAATATGTGTTATATGAAAAAAGTGTTACAGCTATAGTATAAAATAAAAAAGCCTATTTGCTTTTTAGCAAATAGGCTTTTTTACACACGATTGTATAATTATTTTATTTAAGCCACTATAGTCATAGCTTCATTCTTTTTATTTTTCAATAAATATGAGTCATAACTTATATCTTGACATGGATATTCGTCCATAACTAATGGATTTTTTAAGAACAAATGATCAGCAAATCCGCATAATTTTGGGTTTTTCTTAATAGAAAAATAATCACAAGAATCACAATTTAACATACCTCACACCTCAATAATAATAACTATTCGCGGAATACTATAAATTACATATATTATATTTTCCGCAAACGTTTGTTACTTCTAGTTTTAATTATAGGAGTTTAAGTTTATTAAACAATGTGATTTTTTATTGAATGTTTGTTCCAAATCAGATTTTGTATTATATATACGGTTTTCAAACTATTTTATCTAAATTAAGTCTTGAAAATTCACGGTATTTTTTAGCTGTTTCAGGACTTTGTATTAGAAATTTATTAAGAAGGCTTATCCTTATAAGTGTAGTAGCCGAGATACTGTGCTCTATTAGCTCGGTTTCAACCAGAAGATCCTCTTTAACTCCCAGGTTTCCTAGGAATACTTCAATTATATTATGCCTCTCCAATAAAAATTTACCTATTTCTCGTCCGTTTTCAGTTAAAAAAATGATACCATATCTTTTATAATTAACTAAACCTACTCTGGTTAGTTTCTGAACCATTTTCGTAGCTGAGGGAGCGGCAACATTTAGAAGCTCAGAGATAGTATTTATTCGCATATAGCCCTCTACAAGGCTATTTCTAAATATCATTTCAAGATAGTCCTCCATAGCGGAAGTAAGAAGATTTTTGTTCTGAGACAAAAGTTGATAACCTCGAACGGTATGAAACTTTGACGGCTCTTCCACTTAAATCACTATCCTTTATTTATGTCGCTATAACAAGTATATTCGTTAGGTTGATTTATATAACATTAACTTTACTCATTAAAGGTGCTTAAAGTCATACTTCAATAAGAATGTTATTGAAAATTCATGATATAATATTTAAAACATGCTTGTAATCAATCATAGCCTAAGAACTGGACACTAAAATGAAAAGGATGATGTGTGTCCAAACTTAGTAAAAAAATATAAATTTAGTATGGGGTGCTTATGATGGGTATTTATTTTGCTGTGATATTTTTTATCGTATTTATTGTCGTTTCACAATTGTTGACCCCACAGGAATATGACTGGAAGGTTAATACTATTAGTGAGCTTGCAGCACAAAACTATAAAAATAAGAAGGTTATGCAAACGGGATTTATTGGATTTGGTATATTACTCTGTGGAAGTATGATATTTAATATGGTTTTCAAAGAACAAGCATTACTAAAAAGTCTTCCCATCTTTATTTATGCCTTGTCTGTGGGGTTGTCAGGAATATTTTGTACGCAGCCTTTTATAAAGAATGTCCAATATTTAAGAACTGAAGCAAGAAATCACTCATTTCTTGCACAGCTTGCAGGGTTTTCCTTTGTAGCGGCCATATTGATATGCATGTTTGAGTCGACAGAAATAAAGTTTAAAATTTTGCATGGTATAGCATTTGTTTTTGTAATGGGTTGTTCAATACTCTTTGGTAAAGTACCTCGTTATAGGGGTGTGTTTCAAAGAATTATGTATTTGGGAAGTTTCATTTGGCTTTTATTTCTTTACCCAATTCTATAAAATAAAGTGGCAAGTAATTTACAACATGTTATTCAAAGAACATTTGTTTTCAATGTCTTTTTTAAATAGAACCTAATTATATTGTGTTTGTTGCCATAATATAATAAAATTATGATGCTTAAAAGTGTAAAATTGAAAGAACACATTTTTTCAGTTGCAACTCATAGAGGTTAAATGGAGGAAACATGCTATTAATATATAATGGGAAAATAGTAACGATGACGGATACAGATTATGAAAATGGATATATACTTGTGGAAAAAGATAAAATAATATCTGTAGGACAAGATGTCCGAGAAGTTGACAGCTTACTGCAAGCAGATGTTATAAAAATAGATGCTGACGGAGGGTATGTTCTACCAGGTCTAATTGATGCACACAGTCATATAGGAATGTGGGAGGATGCAGTTGGGTTTGAGGGAGATGACGGAAATGAGTCAACCGACCCTGTAACACCTCAATTGAGAGCAATAGATGCAATTTACCATGCGGATAGAGCGTTTGTCGAGGCATATGAGAGTGGAGTAACAACTGTAGTTACTGGACCGGGAAGTGCAAATGTCATAGGTGGACAGTTTGCTGCTTTAAAAACATTTGGACGATGTGTGGATGAAATGCTTTTGAAGCAACCTATAGCTATGAAGGTAGCTTTTGGTGAAAATCCAAAGACAGTATATAACGAGAAACACCAAGCCCCAATGACTAGAATGGCAACAGCCGCCATTCTGAGGGAAAGTTTATTTAAGGCCAGAGAGTATAAAGAACTGTGGGAAGACTACAAAAAGGATCCGGAGGAACTTGACAAACCCGAATTTGATTTTAAGTTGGAAGCACTTTTGCAGGTATTAAACAAAGAAATACCACTTAAGGTCCATGCTCATAGAGCAGATGATATTATGACAGCAATTAGAATAGCAAAAGAGTTTGATGTTGGTATTACACTTGATCACTGTACAGAGGGGTATCTTATAAAGGAGATACTTGCGAAATCTGGTCTGCCTGTAATTGTAGGACCAATGCTTACTGATAGGTCAAAGATTGAGCTTAAAAATCAGAACATAAAAAATCCTGCAATCCTATCAAGGGCTGGCATAAAACTTGCCATAATGACCGATCACCCATGTGTGCCGGTACAGCATTTGTGCCTCTGTGCTGCCATTGCTGCTCGAGAGGGGATGGATGAAAAAGAAGCTATGAAGGCTATAACAATTAATGCAGCTGAAATAATAGGCATTAGCGATAGAGTAGGCTCAATTCAAAAGGGTAAGGATGCCGACATAGTAATATATGATGGAAACCCCTTCGAGCTAAAATCACAGGTGCAAAAGACAATCATTAATGGTGCTATAGTATACGAAAGGATTCTAAATGCTTAACATTGAAACACACTCATTTGAGGAAACTGTTGAATTTGGCAAAAGGCTGGGAAGTGTGCTTAAGCCTGGTGATATAATATGTTTAACAGGAGATTTGGGCACAGGGAAAACAGCTCTTACAAATGGAATAGCTAAGTCACTTGGAATAAATTCATATATAACAAGCCCAACCTTTACACTTGTTAATGAGTATGAAGGACGGATTCCACTATATCATTTTGATGTGTACAGAATATCTGATCCAGATGAGATGTTTGAGATAGGTTTTGAAGAATATATTAATGGTGAGGGTATTACTATAATAGAGTGGGGAGAACAGATAGACGAGATACTTCCAACGGAGATAATAAGAGTAAATATCAACAAAAATTTCAAAAAGGATCTTGATGTGAGGGAGATATCTATTGATTTTATAGGAGAAAAATATTCAGGATATAATGTTTAGAAAAGACATGGAGGTTAAAATGAAAATACTTGCTTTAGATACATCTTCGAGTGTTGCTACTGTCGCAATATTGCAAGATGATGTGATTATAGGAGAATATAGCTGTAATAATGTAGAAACGCATTCACAGAGACTGATGCCAATGATTCAAAGCCTTTTGGAAAGAGTCGGACTCTGTGCTACAGACATCGATGCTTTTTCTGCATCAATAGGACCTGGATCATTTACAGGGCTACGTATAGGGGTAACAACGGTTAAATCTATGGCTTTTGCAGCGGGCAAGCCAGTGATAAGTGTCTACACACTAGATGCTCTAGCTTATAACTTGTCTATGTCAAAGGAACTAATATGTCCAATAATTGATGCTAGAAATAGCCGAGTTTTCACAGCTGTATATAGATTTATTAATGGTAAGCTTGAAAGACTCACCGATTACTTTGGGATACATATTAATGAATTAGTTGATATAATTCGCCCAATGGAAGGCGAAATAGTTTTTTTAGGGGATGCCTGCAACCTACATAGGGACTACTTTGTTCTTGAGTTAGGGGAGAGAGTAAGCATTGCACCTCCAAATATAGCACTTGCAAAGGCTTCCTCTGTGGCCGTGCTGGCACGTAATGCATTTTTAGAAGGGAAATTAGAAAGCTGCTACGACATGGTACCCTTTTATCTCAGGAAGTCACAGGCTGAGCGTGAAAAAGAAATGAAAGAAAAAAAGGTAATAGCAAATGATTGATAATATTGAAATAAAAGAAATGAAAAAAGAGCATCTTGATTGTGTAATGGTTGTAGAAAACCTCAGCTTCAAAATACCTTGGTCAAGAAACTCGTTTTTAGAGGAGCTCACCACCAATGACTTAGCAATTTATTTTGTAGCGATATCTAACGGACAGGTTATTGGATATGGTGGGTTTTGGAGGATTCTTGATGAGGGGCATATAACAAATATAGCCGTACACCCCGAGTTTAGGCGGTGCGGAATAGCAGCTAAAATAATGGACAAAATTCTTAATGTATGTGATGAAAATGGTATAAAAAGTCTCACCTTAGAGGTTAGAAAAAATAACTTTGCAGCACAAAATCTTTATGGAAAATATGGATTCAAAATAGAAGGAGTGCGTAAAGAGTACTATACCGATACGGGTGAGGATGCTTTAATTATGTGGAGACATAGTGAATAGTGAATAGTGGAGCGCCAAGAAAGCGCCTAAGATATAGCAGGTG
>DATCID010000021.1:0-3446 GCA_036507975.1 Ruminiclostridium sp. | reverse complement strand
ATTTAGTGTTTCTACTTTAAAGTTTCCTTGAGAAACTGCGAGTACAGCAACCTCCTTACTAGCAGGCAGTATCTCCCCCTCTACCTGGCCTAGTCCGACAGCAGCTCCACCACCTATCATCGGTATATTACCGAACATATTCTTACAGGTAGCAGTAAACTTTTCAATCCCGGAATTCTTAGGAAATACAGCAATTAAACCCTTTGGTATAAATGAAAGCTTTTGAAGTTTCTCCAAAACCTCAGCGTATTTCCCAGCCAGAACTTCTCCTTCCGGCTTTATATCCCAAATAACTGTTGCATTTTCTCCTGGCTCCTTCCATGTTGAAACTGTAGAAAAGCCATGAGATGCACACCCAAAAGTACTCCCATCTTCCTGAGGTTTACTACCAGGAGTCCAAAATGCAATTTTCCACTTAATCATAACATAACCTCTTTAATCTGCTAATTCTATATAAAAAGTTCAATGATGAAGGTGTGAATACCCTCCATCATTGTTTTAAACCTACCCCTTATATTTCTATCCTTTTTTCCATCTAATCTGAACAATGGAACACTGCTTATTACCCATGTTTATATACTCATATTCACCAAAGCAAGCAGGTATCACAGCACTTTGGAATAATTCAATTTCTGTTTCCAGTTCTGGATTACTCTTTGACCTAATAATAACTCTATCGCCTATTGTAAGAGTTACTATGTGGCAGAACTTCCCTTCGGTATTATTTTCTGCTTTCGCATCAAAATGTAATCTTTCTATATGGAACGGCATCTCAGGCGCTGAGGTGTACTGATCAGCACTGAATTCCTTTGTCCACTTCGTCATCTTAGGTTTTGCCAATAGATGATCCTTTACCCAGCTTTCACGACGAAATTTATCATTGTCAAAACTATGTTCAAGATGCATTTTACATGGCTTACCTGTCATTGTTTTTGTATTGTCATCCCAGGAATTTCTTGCAAAATCATAAGTAAAGAAAGAATACTCGGTACCTGCAATACTAGGGCAAGTATCCATCTCAAGAACCATTTGATTACCGCCATGTCCATGAACTGTCCCTGGTGGAATCAAGAAAAGATCCCCAACATTTGTATCCCAATTTGCAATATAATTCTTCCAATCTTCTATTGGTGTAAGGTTTTGTGACTCTCTACACTTTCTCTCCCAATCTTCCATATCCATATCATCTTTATAGCCCATCCATGTGTTTGCACCTTCATAGGCCTCCGCGATGTAATAGGTTTCATAACGTCCTATTGGTTCGTTAAAATGTCTTTTTACATAGTCAGTACTTGGATGGTTATGAATTGGCATGCTAATGCGTTCTGCTGTTTCCGGCTTTGGAAAATATCCGTCATCTAGCCATACATCCATTGGGAACAGTTCTGGGAAATTTTCAGTTAAGTAAGGACCTACAAACTCCTTGCTGTACTGCATTAAGGCAACAAACGGTATATTGATTAATTGTTCTGCTCCAACATCAATTAATACACTCAATTCTGGCCCCGCCAGTTCGTTCCATGCATTACATTCAAGACCAGGAACATCAAATAAATCCTTATATCTATATGCTCCCCATGGTCCTGGTTGATATATTTTAACTTCTTTTACAGGATACTTAACCAAGGTTGAAACAATTTCATCATAAGATTTTTTTGGTATTAGTTTCAAATCTTCAAACTTAATTGCTTCTACATAATAATCCATTTTCTCAATAGCAAAGTTTTTTTGATGATGAAGAAGATAGTAATCACAGTAGTAGTATTCTTTCCAACTATAGTCTTTATCTGCCTCATACTCGGCAAATGGGACTAATTTACCCTCCCACATCTGCCATAATAATGGTTGCCTGGTTTTATCAAAGTAAAACTTTATATCATATATATCATCTAATTCTGATACTGCTGATCCAGACCCAAAAACTATCAATGCAGCAACTTTTGAAACCTTGCCATTTTTAACATTTTCTAATTTGGTTGCTAATTCTGATATCTTAGCTTGATCCATAATTTCTTGAATTTTGCCTTCACGATTTACCCATCCAAAAGCAGGGTCTTCAGTTATAAAGGTTTGCTTATATTCTTTTATTACGTCGACTGATTTAAATACTGTGTTTATGTGTACGGTTTCAACTTTAAGGTCGGCTTTCAAGGCTGCTTCTTTAAATGCTCCTGCTATTTTGTCCCATTCGACACCATACCAACCATCCAGTACTATTACTGCTGCTTTGCCGTTCTTAGCGTTCAAATCTTTAATAAGATCAAGCAATCTATCAATGGTCTTTTCAGCACCGAAAATAATGGAATTGCTAACTTCTTTGCTTACCTTAATCTTGTTCTCGGCATTTCTTCTATCTTCATACAATGGCATGCTATAACCCCCTTCTAATAATACGCTTTATTTTTTTACTAAACCGCTTTAGTTGTATTATATATTTATACGCCTATTCTGTCAATAGTATTTTTGTATGTTTATATTGCTCAATTCTGGCTGTAATCTATGTTTATATATAATATATATCTTGCTTCACAATCAAATATATATTATAATTTACTAAATCAGTTTATAAATTTGTATGGAGCGTATTTTATGAAAAAACTAACTATAAAAGAAATAGCGAAACTTGCAGGGGTATCTGCTACTGCCGTCTCCTTTGCTATAAATAAAAAAGATGGTATCAGTGAGGAAACTAGAAAGAAGGTGCTGGGAGTCATCAAAAGAACTAATTTTATCCCCAGCCTAAATTCAAGAAGATTGTTCTTTAAAAAAAGCTATAATATCAGTCTTGCAATTAAGCAAAGTTCTTCTCCCTTTTCAGACTTGTTTTATTTTGAAATTACCAAAGGTGTTCTTGGAAAAAGTAAAGAATATGGATATAACATAGTTTTTACAGATATCCTTCTAGAGGATGGTATAGTTCAAGTTCCAGAAATAGTTAAGCAAAACGATACAGATGGTATAATATTTTTTCAAGATACTGAACAATCTATTTTAAATGAAATTGAAAGACTTGAAATACCATATATTATTGTAGATGCGCACACCTCAAATTCCAACTTCACATATGTAAATGCAGATAGTGAGCTTTCCTCTTATACAGCAACAAAATACCTAATTGGCCAAGGGCATAAAGGTATTGCGTTTATAGGATCAAGCTACATTCCTGATTATTATCTGCAAGCTTTCTCTGGGTATAAAAATGCTGTACAAGAAATAAACATGTCCATTCCTCCTTCCTGGATACAAATTAATGCAATAGATGAATTTTCAGCCTATAGATGTATGGAAAATATTTTAAAAAGTACCCCAATTCCATCAGCAGTTTTCTGCGCAGGTGATATTTTTGCAATAGGTGCCATTCGCTGCGCTAAAGATTTAGGATTTAAAATTCCACATGATATATCTTTCATAGGAGTGGACGATATCCTTTTATCAAGGTATATAGA
>DATCID010000020.1:0-56126 GCA_036507975.1 Ruminiclostridium sp. | reverse complement strand
ACTGGTGTTGTCTTTACAGCTGGTGTTGTCTTCACAGCTGGTGTTGTCTTCACAGCTGGTGTTGCCTTTACAACTGGTGTTGCCTTTACAACTGGTGTTGCCTGTGATACCAAATCTACCTGTGCAGTCGGATTGACAGCTGCCACAGCATTATTAGCTTGCCCTGATACCATAAA
This sequence comes from Ruminiclostridium sp., assembly GCA_036507975.1. Taxonomy (GTDB): domain Bacteria; phylum Bacillota; class Clostridia; order Acetivibrionales; family DSM-1351; genus Ruminiclostridium. Next base: position 55,950 of record DATCID010000020.1, on the reverse strand, counting down.
CATAGTTACTAAAAGTGCACTTACTACAATAACTGAGCCGATTCTAAAAAATTTCTTGTTTCTCATATTAACTACCCCTTTTCATTAACCTTATAAAACTACGAAATATTTTTGTTTCGTCTTCGTTTTTGCTTACTCTAAACTATTCGATAAAATCGGTTTATTTAAGGGGGGTACTCCTATTTGTAAATTTTGACTTAAAGGTATTGATGGTATTCTTTTTGTTTAAGTAGTTGGTGGTAGAATCCTAGTCACACTGGCAGGAGTCATCCAAAACATTTTCCAATCAATATACCTTACAGCGTCGCTCCAACCATCATATATCTGCACAAAAGTTATGTTTTTTTCACATTCCTTTGAGAATACTTTATAACCAATAACACTAACCGTATGACCTTTGTAATCACCATAAGTAATGTTTAGCAGCAGTGGGCATGAATTATCTATATTACTTTCAATAGTTCCTAATTTACCGAGATAACTATTATTACTGCCACCGTTAAAGTAACCAAAAGCTTTCCATGTATCCCGAACTATGTTATCAATGTCCCAAGGGGTATAAACAAATAAGTCTCTTAAAAGCCCTACTTTCTTAGGATCATATCCATGTTCTATCCCTATTTCTCTAACTTTTTTATAAATTTCTATGATATCTGAAGGTATCTGAGGATAACCTCTATCACTATAATACTTCATAATCCTTGTTATTGAAGCTAGTGTACAATTATTTGAATTCCCCTCAAGCTCTGATTGTTTGAAGCGAGCTATCCCAGGGATAGAGGAAGCCAGTGATTCTATCCAACCAAAGCCATATTTAGCATCGATATATTTTGTTGTGTCTTCTATTCCACCATATCCGCTAAACTTACTATCTTGACCATTTACATATTTATACATAAAAACCCTCTCCAAACAAATCGTCATCTATCATAATATTCTTTACTCACCCATTATGTACAGTTAACTATCGCAATTTCACAATAGTTTTTCTAGAATATCTGTAATTTTTGATTCATATAATGGAAGAATTGTGAGTCAGGCTAGAACTTTAAAAGCACCTATAAGATATCTTATAGGTGCTTTTAAAGTTCTAGCTTATAATATTAAGAATTCACTTTACAACTTAAGTACTGCAGCAACAACATAGTTTAGTATAAATAGAACTGTAACAATATACATAATTGGGTGAACCTCTTTAGCCTTACCCTTACATAGTTTTAAGATTACATAGAAGATAAATCCAACAGCTATACCATTTGAAATACTATAGGTGAAGGGCATAACCACTGCTGTGAAGAAAGCAGCGAGGGCTTCATCAAAGTCTTCCCATCTAATTTTTGCAAAGGATCCCATCATAAGAACACCAACAAGAATTAACGCAGGTGCAGTTGCTGCTGCTGGAATAATCCCTGCTAAGGGTGCAAACACAAGAGCAATGAGGAACATAATAGCCGTAAATACAGATGTGAGACCAGTTTTACCACCTACGCCAATACCTGCAGCACTCTCAACATAGGTTGTAGTATTTGACGTACCTAATAGAGCACCAATAGAGGTGGCTGTTGCATCTGCAAATAGAGCCTTGTCCATCTTTGATTTAAAGCCTTTACCTGCGAATAGTTCTGCCTCATCCTTATCATCAAAGATACCACTCTTTCTTCCTGTTCCAATAAAGGTTCCAATAGTATCAAAAGTATCTGAAAGGCTAAACGCAAGGATAGTTACAAGAACAACTGCAATTTTCTTTGGATCACTAAATAATCCAGCAAAGTCAAGATGAAATGCAGTTTGAGTTATGTCAGAAACTTTATATGGTGTTGCCATCGAAAGGCTAGTAACATGCATAGGAATACCAATAATCGTACTTGAAACGATACCAATAAGTATGGCACCTTTAACCTTTAATATCATTAAAATTGCAGTTATAATAAGTCCAATTAATGCAAGCTGTGCAACAGGGCTTGTAAAGTTTACAATAGCAGGAATAACATTTGCACCGTCAGCAATAGCTGTAGCCGCTGTTGATGCTTGAACTGCATCGCTAATTTTCGTTGTTGTATCTGGGCTTAAGCCAATAATTGTCAAAGGTGACCATGGCTTTGCTTCAGATGTAAACTTTATGAATCCTGCACTTTTAAAACCTATGTAAGCAATAAAAAGTCCAATACCGCCACTGATAGCCATTTGAAGTGATTGAGGAATTGCCTTGATGATCATCTTTCTGATCTGAGTTACTGTAATTAGAATGTTAATTAAACCACAGATAAATACCATTGCTAGCGCTTGCTGCCAGCTATATCCTAGTCCAAATACAACTGTGAAAGTAAAGAATGCATTAAGTCCCATACCAGGAGCCTGTGCATAAGGAACATTTGCAAGCAAGCCCATAATAAGAGTACCTATTACTGCTGCAAGAATCGTTGCAACGTAAACGCCACCCATAGGCATGCCAGTTTGTCCTAATATAGTTGGGTTTACAAAAATAATGTATGCCATGGTAAAAAAGGTGGTCATACCAGCAATTGCTTCGGTTCTTACATTGGTGCCATTCTCCTTCAGTTTGAATTGCCTTTCAAATAAATTCATGTTTTTCCCTCCTGAATTTTTTTGTTTCGCAATTTTAAATTAACTCTACAAAAACCTTATAAAATTTCTTGTAGATAATCTAATTACGAAATTTGCATGTTTTGTCAAATCACAGGAATATTTTATCATAATCAGTATTATTATCAAGCATAATATCACATATTCTGAGTATTTTTTATATAACTTTTCTTACATCATAAACAGAGTTCAAAACGAGCCAGTTCTGAGGGAAATATCTCCCTATAGTCCAGTAACTAACACCTCCGAGCCTGTATTCATTTGCAAGTGTTAATTTTGCAAGAATACTTCTGGCATCTTCAAACCAAACTTCATGCTGTTTCCCATCTTTATCAAAGTATCTGAAATACGGAGACTGGGCTATCGGATCATACAAGATAGTTGCCCCCACTTTAAATGCCAGCTCAACTGCACCAGGATTTGATAATACTATTGCTGATGTTCCAGGTTTGTAGGGCAGTGTCCAATTATATCCATAATTAGGGATACCCATGAATATTTTCTGACTTGGTATTACCGATACTGCATAGTTTATGACTTTTCGGACTTCATTTAATGGTGCTACAGCTTTTGGAGGTCCATAGGTATATCCCCACTCATATGTCATTAATATCACATGATCCAAAAGTGCCCCATGTACGGCATAGTCATGTGCCTGATAAAGGAGCCCTAGCTGGTCAGCTGATGTTTTTGGAGCAAGGGCAGTGGTGATAGTGTATCCAAGAGGTCTTAGAATCTTGACGATTTTACGCAAGAAATTGTTGTAGTTCTCACGATCATGTGGATATATATACTCAAAGTCTATATCTAGTCCATAATAGTTTTTTTCCTTTAAAGCACTTATTATATTTTTTATCATATTATCCTGAACCTCAGTATTCGTAAGGATAGTATGTGCTAGGTCGCTATCAAAACTGCCACCTTCCTTGATATTGGTTATTACCATAAGTGGGGCAACACGTGCAGCCCTCGCAGCCTTAATTAATGGTTCATCAGGTATTGTGCTTAAGGTCCCATCAGGTTTTACTTGATGGCTAAATATACTAAGGTATGTTAGCGAGGGAAGAGTCTTTTCAAGTACCCCAAGGTTAATATTGGGGAAAGCATAGCCATTGACCTCTATTGGTCCGAAGCCTTTAGTCATAGACGGAATTGTTAAAACCTGACCCAAACTAAGCATAGAGGTAGGTGTGATTTGAGGGTTTGCAGCAAGCAAGTCTGCTACACTGATCCTATAATCCCTAGCTATGGAATAAAGCGACTCACCTGGCATGACTCTATGGCTGCGGTTACCTTCAAGTATTACAAGGGTTTGGCCCACAACAAGTTGACCTGGATTTGCGAGCTCATTATCTGAAATAATTTTCTGTGCTGAAACTCCATACTGCTGAGCAATTGAATATATACTTTCTCCTGGTTTTATAACATGTATTCTCAAGGAATATCACTCTCCATTTTCTAGCTAGAAGCTTATATCTATATTTCAGTATATGCAAGTTGACCGTAATGTGACATTATGAGAATATTAGTTCAAATTACCCATTCATGATGATTATCGATTTATGCTATTTAACTATAGCTAATTAAAACCCACAACTATATTATTTTTCTTTTCCTCCAAATATGCTCGACCAATATCCATAAAAACCATGAAGCTGTACCCGTAAAATGATTGCAGCTTGATCGACCATAGTTTGGAGATTGCGGTATCAAAACCGGAGATTATAAATAGCAAGCAAGGTAGCCAGTTTACAAGTAAGGAGTATATAGATTTGGTTGAAAGTAATAAGATTAAAGTTAGCATGGATGGCAAAGGCAGATGGGCTGATAATATTATGATTGAACGCTGGTTTAGGACACTGAAATACGACAAAGTGTATCTGAAGGACTATTAAAACATAAAAGAGGCACACAGGGAAATAGGCTACTTTATACACACTTATAATTTTGTTAAATTGAATTCAAATTTAGGCTATGAAACACCATGAATGAGCCAAGGATAGCTATACTTAAACATAATTATATATTTGACCCTTTAAATATAGTTCATCTGGACAAATATCAATATCATCATTCCAATAAACTGTCATCCCATCAGTCTTTGCAAGCAAAAACAAACCCTTATTTTCTAAAGGCTTGAACATTGGATACTTTAATAGCGGTTTCACATCAAATATTTTTTTTTCATAATTGCTAAAAGTAATTAAAAGAAAATAGTTATCTAAAGCTTTAACTTTAATAGGTCTTGGGTTCATGAAAAACACTCCTTTCTACCTAAGCGGTTCAATTTTGAAATAAGGCTCACCACTTGAAATTAATGTCCAATTTGCATTTAGTTCATCTTCATGTATTGCAAGCCAGGCTTCAACCATTTTCAATTGCTTTTTGGGAAAATCGCCTTCAAGTATTGTGCCATCTAAGGTAATAACTATTTCATATTCATTATATTTTGCATGAATATGAGGTAAATTATGCTGAGAATTAAATTCAGCAAACATTCTAATTAAAATTCCATAAAACATTGATAACGTAGGCAATTTAAATCCCTCCATTTTTCATTCTAATTATATTATAACTGAAAAATGAATATTATAAAAGGATTGTAAAATATTATATTATAAAATTTGCAATCAAGTCATTGAAATAATTCCCTTATCTCTGCTTCACTTAGACTATTTAAAAAAGTTTCTCCTGGTTTTAAAATACTCCCTATTAAATCCCTTTTTCTTTCCTGAAGTTGTGCTATTTTTTCTTCAATTGTGCCCTCAGTCAACAATTTATAAACCTGAACTACATTTTTTTGACCGATTCTATGTGCTCTATCGCTGGCTTGATCTTCAACGGCGGGATTCCACCAAGGATCGAAATGAATAATAATATCTGCTTTTATTAGGTTCAGTCCAGTCCCTCCAGCCTTTAGAGATATTAAAAACACAGCCTCCTTGTCACTACTAAAATTATCGATCTCAATGACTCTCTCCTCGGGCTTCATAGTGCCATCAAGATAGTAATAGTTTATATTGTTATTTTCCAACTCATCTCTTATTATTTTAAGCATCTTAGTGAATTGGGAAAATAGCAGTACGCTATGCCCTGAATTAATTGATTCTTTTATTATTTCCATAGCCAAATCAAGTTTGCCGCTTCCTCCGTCATAATTGTCTAAAAATGTGCTTGGATGTGCACAAATTTGCCTCAATCTTGTCAATGCGGTTAAAATTTCAATATGATTCTTTTGAGTCCCTGATTCATTTATTTGCGCGATAAGTTCATCTTTGAAGTTCTTGTAATAAGCTACATACAACTTTTTCTGTTTTTCTGTCATCTCGGTAAAATAATTTGTTTCAATCTTATCTGGAAGCTCACTTAATACAGCCTTCTTCATTCTTCTTATAATAAAAGGCTTTATCATTTTTGACAATTCCTCCATTTTAGCGGTATTCTTTTCTCTTATAATGGGATCTTCAAATGTATTTATAAACTTATTCTTATCATATAAGTATCCCGGCATGATAAATTCAAATATTGACCATAATTCAGTCAATCTATTTTCAATAGGCGTACCTGTCAAAGCAAAACAGCACTTCGCTTTGATACTTTTAACACTATTCGCATTTAAAGTCAAAGGATTTTTAATATTTTGTGCTTCATCTACAAAAACATATGAAAATATAATTTTTTTATATTCCTCAACATCGTTTTTTAATGCACCATAGGAAGTAATAATCAGATCAAAGTCGATACTCGCATTTATAAGCAAGTTTCTTCGATCTTTCGGACCAGTAATTACCAGCACCTTAAGTTGCGGTGTGAATTTCGCCGCCTCTCTCTTCCAATTATAAATAATTGACGTGGGAGCAACAACAATACATGGCAACTTTCTCTGCGTCTCACTAACAATAAAAGCAAGTACCTGCAGCGTCTTTCCAAGTCCCATATCATCCGCCAAAATGCCACCAAAGGAATAGCTGGCCATACTTTTTAGCCATTTCACGCCCACCAGTTGATAGTTGCGAAGAATTCCTAGCAAAGTCTCATCTAGCTCTATTTCAGCAACCTCAGATGTTGATATATTCGTTATTAGATTACTTAGTCGTGGGTCACACTCTAAAGTTTCAATTCCATGTTCGCGAAGATAGTTGTCAATATATAAGCTTCTGTTCAAAGGTATTTCAAGAAGACCATCCTTAATACTATTTGTATCAAGTCCAAGACTATTTATTAAATCAATAACTTTGCTACTTTCTATACTATTCAGATTTATAATGGAGCCGCTTTTTAATCTATAGTATTTCTTTCCACTCTTCATGGCTCCAAGCAACTCTATTAATTCCTCATCACTTACATTTTCAAGGTTTATATTCATATGAATGATAGAGCCGTCTTCAGACAGCGATAAACTTATACCACTTAGGCTTTTTACATAAAGTTTTTTAAAGTCTTCTGAATAGTATACTTCAGCTATTTTTTTCAGTTCAACAAGTTTATTTGTTAATAAATTCATAATTTTCTCTGCATCGTCAAGTAAAAAAAGCTTAGTATTTTTTCTAAAACCAAACAATTCCAATTCTGATATAACTTTTCTTTCACAGTCAAATTCACGAAAGTTTTTTTTGGCTGATACATCATCAAGCGGATTAATTATCATATCTGCATAACAAAACTCAATTTTTGAGACAATGCCCTTATCTGCAACATCAAAATAAATTTTAGATATAAGACTATTTGAGAGCATTTCTTTTTTCACAGCACTATCTAGTATAATTTTAAATTCATCAGTATATTTTTCAATGAAATTCTTTTGAAATAGCTTATTTTCATTCTGTTCAACTCTAAAAGAAACTATATTTTCTCCATTTTTAAAATTATATAGATTAATGAAGAGTTCTCTTTTAGCTACTGGTATGTTCACGACAAGTTTTTTATCTTTAAATATAATATACTTAAAATCCAGCGAAAGTGGCTCAAAATCCCCTCTTTCAGAATAATCTATTGTCAAAAGATTAAAACCATCTTTTTTTTCTACCTTAATTTTTATGCTAATATCATTTTCAAACTTAAATTTATCTGACTGATTACAAAGTCTGATGCTACCGAGATCTTCCCAAATATAGTCTAAAAACGCCTCACCTTCAGCTTCATCAAAACCTATTTCACTTGTATATAATTCTTGTTTTTCCGAGTCATAATCATAGTCACTGCTACTATATTTTCGCCTTACTTTTAGTCTACTCAAAAAATCCAAGATTTTTATATCATTTCTTTCGAAATGCATCTTATTGGGCTCAAACATAAAGTTTTTACTAAAATGGAACGAATGTGACCCTTCCATTGTTTCTAAAAAATGTCCAATATCTATTACTCGATACATTTTATCCATGCCAACAAAAAGCCCTAATTTCATAAATTTCCCATCAGTCAGGAAATCCAGATAAATTTCTAGCTTGACAGCAACTTTGCTAAACGTGGCATTTAAGCCTTTACAAAAAGTCGTTTTATTAAATTCAATAGGTTCATTTTTATAATCCATGACTAGCTCATCCTTCAAATAATTTAATTAACCAATTCAAATCTTGATTTATCCTCAATTTTGAACATTGAAGCAGACAACACTTCATCCTCTTCCTCATGAATGTCTTTTTTAATTATCTTTAGTTCTAGATACTCATCTTCTCTACCTACTTCACGTTCTATATTAAGAGTATAAATTAAATTAAATCTATCAAATATTGTGTGTTCTTTCAAGTCAGTGAGACAAATCATTTGCGTATTATATTTTTTTGCGATCTCAAACAAAGGCTTTAAAAGATGTTCAGAGGTTATTGGACCAAATGGGTTGTCCATTATCAACACCTTGCTTTCCAGATTAGTACCTAATAAGTTTTCTCCCCTCATATATGTTAAAAGGGAAATAAACACAACAAAAGCACTTACAAACTTTTCTCCTCCTGAATTCTGCTCAATAACCTGCTTCCAGGTCTTTTTCTTGAGTTTATTCGGCTCAATTTTAATTAACGTGATTTCAATTTTATTTATACTGACTAGCCTATCAAAAAGGTCATACGTGCTAATTTCATTAGTCAAAAGTCCTTCTATTGATTTACCATGTTTAAATAAGCTAACACAATTTCTAATAATATTTTTAAGATATTCCTTTAAGGATATATTCTCAAGTTCATCTTTCTCGGGCAAGTTAATTATAAGCATTTTACATCTTTTACCATCAACGTCAATAGTGGAATTCCTGTCAATATTATTCATTTCATCGTAAACATTTCTAAGATAGCTGAGGGTGTTATCTACTATGCAGGTTTCCATATTGTCAATTTTTTTTATATCAATGTAATGTTGCTCTAGCTTTCTGTCAATCTGCAAGTACACCCTGTTGAAAGCATTTAGCGCATGAACAGGGTGATATCGCTTCTCGCCCTCTAGTATCGAATTAAATAGACCTTTAAACACTTCAGCTTTTAGGGTGAATTCGCTCTCAAGTTCAGTATACATTGATGTAAGGACAGTCCTAGTATCACTAATTATTACTGTGAATTCTTTAAACTCCTTAATCAGCCGTAAAACATATAAATTAAGATCACCTTCAATTATTTGTATTTCAATAATTTTAACCGCAAAAACCGAAAATTCCTCAAGCCCGAATCTGGCTCTCTGTAAATTATTTTCCAGTATCTTTATTTGAGACACTTCCTTCTCAAAGCCCCTCAATTTGACTTTCATTAGCGCCTTATCGCTATCAAAATCTAGATCTCTAATATATTCTCTTTGTTTTGGCGCGTCATATCCACTTTTCTCTTTTATACTCTTATTCATATATTTCAAATCCGAATTACACTCAGCTATTTTAAATTGCGTGTCATTTTTATTTTCAGATATTTCCTTTAATATATTTGTAATTTTACTTAATTCTTGTTTGATATTTTCAAAATCAAATACATTGAATTCCTTTCCCAAATATAACGATTCTTCAATTCCAAAGGCATCAATAACTTTTTGTTTTTCATTTCTTTGATATTTATAATCCTCAAGAATATCTTTAAGACTTTGAATTTTGCCACTTATTCTAGAAGTAAACACCAATAATTTTGCTTCCAACTTCTCTATGTCTTCATCGATAAAGTTGCACACTTTAACATCACTGTATCTTTGATAATTAAGCTTGTCCCTCTCCAAAATCGCATTGATATTAGATGCTTTTAAATTTTCATCATTAATAAACCCTTTTGTTTTAGATATACACTCTTCTATGTCTTCAACGCGTACTTTTTCATTTTTCAAAGCTTCCTCTTTGTGTTTTTTTACCTTTAAATCAGAGGAATACCCATCACACTTTTTTATAAAGTTTTGGCAATCTTCATTTTTTCTCATGAATCTGTTTTTCATATTTTCCAAACTATTTAATTCAGAAATATCTGCTGCTTCGCTTTTCTTAAAAATAATTAATTTTGCTTCTTTGTCCAAAATTTCCAGTGATACTTCAGCTAGATCCGAAGTAATAGTTCTCAGCTCTTGCTCAAGTGCAGCAACCCTCTCCTTGGTATATGAAAATCCTTCAAGTTTTACAATATTAGTTTCAATATTTTTTAATGCTTCTTTAGCATTTTCGATTATTTTGTTGTTTTCATTTATTTTAGAAGTAATTTCATCGCAAATCTCTTTCAGATAGCTCTTATTCAAAATCCTATCATCAAAAGCAATCAAAAAATCTATATTATCAACAGAATGAATATTGTTCCTTGTCTTTACAACCAACGCTTTCTCAAGCTTTTCTCTTTCAATAATTGGAATTACAGGGGATAATGCCGATTTGAATTCGATATCTTTAATAAGACTGAGTTCAACCTGTGAAACAATTAGAGAATAGGGTAAAAATGGGTTGTTTTTTACCAACTTCAATTTTGATATCTTATTATCAGTAATACTCCTTAACCATTCATAACCGAATTCGACAAGAATATTTTTGTCTTCGAATATTTGTTTTAGCTCCTCTGGTAACTCAAAAGCCTTTCCTGCTTCATAATGTTTATACTGCTTTCTAAGTATAGAATTTCTAAGACTTCTGTCACTTATTAATTTATTATATTTCTCCTTATCACCATTTAAAAGAATAAATACTTTTTCTCTATTAAAAAGACAATCATCCTTTAACTGATAGTCTTTTATAACTTTATAAATAGCCTTTTTTTCATTCTCAAATAAATTATAGAAAGTTTCTTTTTTACTTTTTTCTATCGCCAATATTGGGTATTTATTTCTTAGTTCCTTTAATTCATTTTCTAAAATCTCCAGTTGTATCTGATTTTGGGAACGCTTTTCCATAATGTCTTGTATACTTTTCAAAATGGCTGTTTCTTCACTATCTAACATCATCTTCAAGACATTCATACTATCAATATCAAATTCAAGGGTATTAATATTTTTTATAATCTCAAAATCAGAGTAAAGTAATTTTAAAGTGGAATGGGTTTCATTAAAAACTGCAATTCGTGAACGAATTGTAATAAGGTCGTCATTTAAAGCTACTATATCTTTTTTAATTTTTTCATGCTCATTTATATATATGGACAGATTATTTTTCTCGTTATTCAGATTTTTTCTGTTATCTTCTATTGTTTTTTCCAATAGAATTATTTTGTCTCTATACTTTTCCTTCAACGAATATTCAATATCTTGAACAATATTTTTTATATCTTCCTGCTCCAGATTTTCTTTTTCTAGTTCTGTTTCAAATTTTGTCAGTTTGAAATTTAGATTTTTCAACTCCTCCTTAATTTTCGAACACATAATAAGGTTACTTTTATATTCAAATTCATTGTAATCTACTTTTAACTGTGCAATTTTTTTATCTGCCTGAAAAGACTTTTCCTTCAAATTTTCTAAAATTGATGATATTTCATAATATTCACCAGATAACTTCTCATATTCAAGCTCTTTAATATCATCCTCTGCAAGTTTTATATTTGTAGTAAATTCTTGTTTTTTGAAATTAAGTTCATTAATTTTTTTTTGGATAAATAAATATGCATTTCCAAGCATGTCCTTGTTTTCTTGTGATTTTGTAAGTAATTCACCATAGCCGTTTAAATTCTTTAATATATCTGCTGATTTTATTTTAAAACCTTCAAATATTTCACGTTCACTAATCATGTCTTCATTCTTTACGAGCTGCTCGGTGTGATTTTTGATTAGTTCTTTTATGTTTTCAACGAAATTCCCATTTTTGTTTAATTGGTCCTCTATTGTAGGTATAAACCATTTCTTAATTAAAGCACTATTTGTTTTACAATCACTAAAAAAAGAATTTAGTCCAGCTTCAGCCTCATTAATTCTTACCATAAGGTACTTCCATTCAAGTTGATTGATTTTATACGAAAGAAGTCTTCTAGCATATTCTTTTTTATCATCCGCTAGATCCCATTTAAATACCCAGACCTTGCTCCCCTCTTTTTCTGCATTCGAAAGCATTCTAATGACTTTGTCATATTCAAGTAATCGAACTATTCCTCTTTCTTCTTCCAGAAGTTCAATGTTTTTTATATCAAATTTATTCTCTTCTTCATATTCTGAAATAAAGGTAACAATTTTCAGGCTTTCACTTTCATCCTCAATACTTTTACTAAGAACTTTCTTGATACCAATACCTGTTAATACTCTTTTTGAACTATCATCTAAAATCCATTCTATCATGATATAAACAGGCGCTTTTGAATTTGCAAAATAGCTTTTGAATAGCCTGTCCTTAAGTTTCTGCTTAGGAATTATAGGTTGCATCATCATTTGTACTAGTACAGTTTTTCCTCCACCATTCTGAAGGTTTATTAAGGTATCTTCTCCATCATAAAAATCAAAGGTCTGGTCATAAATATGCCTATTGTCATTATATGTAAAATTTACGAATCTTATTTTACTTATCTTAGCCATTAAACTCTCCTTAAAATGTTTTCAATTACCTCAAGTCTTTCGCTGTCTAAAAAATTATATGTCATCAAGTGAGTAAACTTATTAGTTGGACGTATATCTTCCTCAATCATGTCGTAAATTAAGAGATCATGCTTTGTAAGGAACCCACATACGCTACGTATGTAGCCGTACTTGGTCTTCCTCCTTCCGGCTTCATCTATTTGAAGTGCATTCCAATGCTCAAACATCTCTGTTATATTAAACATCGCGGCTTCCTGCTCGATTTCAATATTTTTTTTGGACTTTGCAAAACTAATCCTCGAGGTAATAACTTCTTCTAGTTCAGTTATTCTTATAAAATCCCTTGATTTTACAAAGCTTCCCTTTCCACTAAAAAACACTGTAATAATAATAACTATAATATATTGTGACAAATAAAAATCTATTTTCCTAGCATCATAGCTTATAATTTTTTGCAAGTCCATATCCTTTATCCCTAAAACATCATTGTCCTCTTTGGGTATAAGATATACCACTTGACTAAACTTCTCTATTAACACGTCACTTTCCCTAGCCAAAATTTCAAGCAAGTTCCTCACTTCACTGTCCGAATAGTCTAGGTAGAGCTCCTTGTTATTATCAAAAGTTAGCTCTCCTTCTTTCAACAGAAAATAGTAGATTCTCATTGCCTTTTCCAGATTTAATTCATTCAAACTATATTCACCTCAACTTTAAACAAAATATCAGGACAGTTCAGTCCCATCACTTTCTCGAAGGCACTAGGATCAACCTCTCCTGAGCACTCTGTGATACTACTTTCAAGTAATGAACTGTTCCCATTTACATTTAGCGTTCTAATTTCCAATAGCTTCTCAGGTATAAATATGCTCTTTTTCCGTGAAATAAGAATTTTCAAGTTTGAAATAGAATTGTATTTTTTATCCCTAGTTAATAGTTCAAGAACACAATATTTAATGTCAAAAGACTCTGACGGATTAAAAACAATCTTCTTTTTCTGTGCTTTTATTGTAGAGAAATCTACTTCTTTTAAACTACTTAGTTGAAGTAGTACATTTGTCAACACCTTAATATCAGGTACAAACTTATGATATACATCTTTTGCTTCTAAAACTAACTGAGATAGAGAAATCTCTTTTTCAGGGCTTTCCATAGCACTCTTACATATTACTTCTAATATATTGAGATATTTTTCGTTTGTAGCCCGAATTTTTATCTCATTTTCGCTTTCGTATTTATTAAAATACTTTTCAGACATTAAAATGTTGTTGTTTTCGTTCAAATTCTCTGTGATTGTCATTCTTTGTTCCTTCAGAGCCTTATTTATATTAAAAATCTTATTCATCTGAGGCTTGAATAAAGGTCTTAACACTTTAATAAGAGAAAAAGCCAGTGCAGGATTTTCTTCTAATTTCTTTGTAACAATATCTTCAAAATTAATCCTGTTTTCAAACCCTATATAAAGGATGTTATCCACTGCTTCATTATAAATTTTCTGAAGTTCCTGCTGCTTTAGTAATAAATTTGATTGCTCATTTATTATAAACTTAAGTTTGTTCTTAATATATGAAATATCTTCTACTTCCTTGTTCAGAACCACTTTATTAAGACTTATATCACTACTTTCTCTAATCGAATTTTCAACCTTACGTATTAATTCATAAAGATTGTCATAGCCTTCCTTTTGTTCATCAATGGAAGAAAAAGTACTATTATAAATTTTCTCATATTCTTCTATACCTGCGCTACCTATGTCTTCCTTCACTCTTTTAATAAAATAATTTATTCTTTGTATCTGAGTTTTACTAATATTAAATAAGCTGTCTGCATTATTTCTAGCAGCGTTAAAATTTCTCTTTTTAATTGAAAGGCTCAGCTTAAATTGCTCGATAGAAACCTTCATTGCATCTTCTATTTCTAAGGTGTTGAACAAAAACTTGTAGCCTTGAGGAGTCATATAATACGAATAAACGTTTTCACTGCCATTATAAACTCTCTTGTCATCAATCAACTTAACATTAATTTTTTCTTCTTTATTAGTTTCAAAATTATAGGTGCTGAAATAGTAAGGAACTCCTCCATTTTGCAAACAATCCTTTATAAGGAAATCCGATATATGTACATATTCTTCATCAGGTATGTTTTTTTTGATATAATCAACATCCAGCCTTCTTATAAATCCTGCCACATCATTCTTTGTGCAAATTTCTTCGACCAAAGATTTCTCCATAATGAAACACAGAACAAGCATTGCAAGATTGATTGCTTCAGTACTGCTAAATTCATATTCTCGAAGTGTTGTTTTTCTTGAAACCCGTGTTGTAATAAAATCCACAATAGCCACTATTTCAGTACGTCTGTGAAAATCTTTCAAAAAATCGTATGTCAATTTTATTTACTCCGTTTTTAAATAATATTAAAGGTGCTGATACTTTTATATACAAAGAATAACACATTAGCATAAACATTGAAAGCCATGCGTAAAGCATGAAAAGAAATATCTCATTGAATTCACCATCTGTTTAGTTCATTGCTGCCTAGCAAAGTTACATGTTCATGTTAAAACACTGAAGGCATAAGACGCCCTTAATGAGCACTTATGCCTTCTATTATTAGTCGTAAATTTAACTAACTTCCCTTTTTATTCTTTAACGGATCCTATCATAATACCTGATATAAAATATTTCTGTAAGAACGGATACACAAGAAGCATTGGTATCATAGCGATGAATACTTTTGCAGCGTTGAGTGTCTTATTTGAAAGTACAGCCAATTTCTTGTATTGATCAGGAGTCATATTAGCACTTGGCATGTTAACAACCAATTGCTGTATATAAGTTTGTAATGGGTATTTAGCAGATGAGCTTGTCAAAACTAATCCATTAAAAAACTCATTCCAGTGATATACACTGGTAAATAATATAACGGTGGCAATAACAGGCAATGAACATGGAACAAATATCTGGAACAAGATACGCCATGGGCCTGCACCATCCACTATAGCCGCCTCTTCGAGTTCTTTAGGTATACTTCGAAAGAAGTTCATCATAAGTATAACATTAAAAACAGGAAGACTATTACCAAGAACCAATCCCCAAATAGAGTCAATTAAGTTGTAATTCTGCATCGTTAAGTACCACGGAATAAGGCCTCCATTAAAAAGCATACAAAAAACAAGAATCCACATAAATATATTTCGTGTCTTAAATGTACGCTTTGTTTTTGATAATGGGTAAGCCATCATTATTATTACAATCATCGTAAACGCTGTCCCTAGTACCGTACGTTGTATTGAAATCCAAAAGGAGTTAAAAAATAGTTTGTCCGACATAATCTCCTTATAGGAACTAAGTGAAAAGCCTATAGGATATAATGTTACCAAGCCCGCATTTGCGGCAGCTTTATCTGATATAGATACACAAAGTGTGTACCATAGCGGATAGAAGCACGAAAGCATTAAAATTCCAAGGAATATAATGTTAAAACCATCAAATAATCTAGATCCTATTGTTTTACTTCTAACCATTGATATTCCCCCCCTAAAACACTGTATAGTCTGCGTATTTATTTGCGAACCAATATGAGATAACAATCAGTAAAAAGCTTACACCCGACTTGAATAACCCTGCTGCTGTAGCAAGTGAATATTGAAGATTCTGCAATCCTAAACGATAAACCCAGGTGTCCAAAATATCCCCTGTGGAGTATACAAGTGGATTATATAAATTATATACCTGATCAAATCCTGCATTGAGTACATTTCCAAGACTTAGTACACCAAGTAGCACAACTGTCATCGTAAGTGACGGTAAAGTAATATATAACGTATTCTTCCAACGGTTAGAGCCATCAATATTTGCAGCTTCATATAGTTCTGGACTTACTCCAGCTAAAGCAGCTAAAAATATTACAGCGTTGTAACCAAATTCTTTCCATACATCGGTACCTATTAGCAGTTGCCTGAATATACCAGAACTAGCCATAAACAGCTTTGGGTCTCCCCCGAACCAGCCAATAAATGTATTAATAACACCATAGTATCCAAAGATACCAATGACAATTGTCGCCATAATAACCCAAGATAAAAAGTGAGGTAGATATACAACGGTCTGAACAAATCTCTTATATTTCATACTAGTTAGCTCATTAAGAAATAGTGCAAACATCAAAGGCACAATCAAATTCAACAATAATTTTCCTACGGCGATAATAATTGTGTTTACAATTACTGTTCTGGAGTCGTTAAGCTGGAACATATACTTGAAGTTTTCTAACCCAACCCATGGAGAACCAAATATCCCCAATCCCGGATTGAAGTCTTTAAAAGCCATGACAATACCCGTCATTGGTACTAAGCTAAACAAGATAAGCCATAGCATCCCCGGCAGTAACATTAGATAATAATGCTTTTGAACTCCACTTGCCTTCATAGTTTATTACCCCCCTTTCTAAAGTAGTTTTTTAGTATTTGTAGTATTATGCAAACGTTGACTCACATAATTTAATCTATTTTCACAAAAACGTTAAGTCATTTTTCATAAAGAAGGCGCTGAAGAAACTTCAACGCCCTTTTTATCATTTACATTACTATTATTTAAGTGAATCTTGTACTTCTTTTGTAATCTCGTCGCCGCCTTGTGATTTCCAATCGGTTACGAACTTATCAAATGCGCTAACTGGAGATTGACCCATAATGATCTTTAGAACGTTCTCATCTTCCAGCTTCTTAAGGTTTGCCCATTTTGTTTCCATTGTTTTAGTCTGGCTATAGGTTGCGCTATATACCTTTTTGTCTAGTGGTATTGTTGCAAATGGGCGGTCTCCAACCATTATGGAGTACATACGTTGGAAATTACCAAAGTTTTTAATCTGATCAAAATTGCTAATATTTAGTTCATCAAAAGGTGCTTTAATTGTTTCTGTTACAGCCTTAGCATCTTCATATAACATCTTATATGGAGAGCCAGGAACATTGTAATCTTCAGCTTTAGTTTCTCCCTTGAGTACTTTCATTAATTCTTTGTTTTCATACTCACATTCATCAGCTGGAGCCATAACATTACGCAGGGGATACCAGACAATAGCAACTGTTCTATCAAACGTAGTCTCATCACGAACAAGTGCATTATTCATAATAAGAATTGCCTTTGCAACATCCTCGCTTGATTTTTTACTAATAAGTGTATAGGATGTTCCTGTAGTTTTCATATGAGCATTGAATTTCCCATCATCTGTGTACAATGGATAAGCCTGCCAGTTAGCAGTAGGATCATTCTTGAAGGAATCGGGGTTACCATAACCAAGGTTCCACCATGGTCCAAAGAATATACCAGCTTGATTCGCATTTATTGGATCACTTACATTGTCACGAGTTCCCATTTCTGGATCTATTAGACCTTTCTTATACCAATCTGCTAACACAGTTAAAGCTTTTTTGGAATTATCGGTAGTTGTTCCATAGCTAACAGTACCTGCTCCATCATCTAACCAGTAACCTGGATATGCATCAAATGCTGCAAATACTGGATCAAATCCACCCATATTATTAGATGACTCTAAAAATGTAGCATATGGGAATGTTGATTTTGATGGGCCTGCAATACCAATAGTTTTGTCGCCAGCCATTTTGTTATCTATAAATGCCTTTGCAACTATTTCAACATCAGCAATTGTCTTTGGAATTTCTAGTTTAAGCTTATCAAGCCAATCTTTACGGATATTCATTACATGGACACCATCTGGGTCAGCTGTAAGATTTGGTATTGAAACCATTTTTCCGTTGTAGCTTGCGTTCTCTAAACCACGGCCCTCTGTCGTATCCATAATCTTTTTAACTTGCTCAGATTGGTACTGTCCAAACAAAGTAGTTAAATCATATAACAAGCCTGCACTAGCCGCTTTTGTCATATACGTACGGTCTGTAACTACCATACCATCAGGAAGCTTACCTGAAGCAATAGAGAGGCTTACCTTTTGCTTAAAGTCATTTCCCTTTGCTGCTGTCCAATCTACAATAATATTAATATTATACTTATCCTTGAGATAACGAGTATATTGATTGTTTGCAGCTGTATCACCAGCAGGCAAGGTTTTATCTGTTGGGTCAACTTCCAATCCTACATGAACATCAACCGGATTTGCAAACTTTCCAAATGCCGCAGCATCACCTAATGGTGTTGCTACAGTCGCTACAGCGACGCTGCTTGATGCTGCTGTTTCTGTGCTAGTAGCAGGTGCTTTAGTTCCACAAGCTGTAATACTGAACACAAGTACACAAGCGATTGTTAAGCTAAGTATTCTCTTTTTCAACATGAATGCCTCCTTATATTTTGTAGTCCTTGATGAAAGTATAACATGATATTCTTTTCATCAACTCCTGTGTTTGTCTCGTGTTTAACATTAAATATGAAGTTTATGTGAATAGTATGGTATGTATTTGTCCTATAAATTGTAGTCATTTACCTAACCTCTGTTATATTGAACTCTAAATTCAGAGGGAAGCATCTTGGTGTACTCTCTAAAGACAAGCGAGAAATATTTCACATCACCATAGCCCACTGCCTGCGCTATCCATGAAATACTCTGTTTTGTCTGACATAAAAGATCTTTAGACATCATTATCCGCTCTTGACGCAAATAATCATTAAATGTCAAGCCCACCAGTTTTTTAAAACATTGACTAAAATAGCTCCGGCTCATATTAACATAATCAGCTACTGTATCGGCATGCAAGGGAGTTGCTATTTGATCATGCATATATAAAATTGATTTGAGAATGCAAATAGCCGTTTCTCCAGAATCAGTTGACTTAGCTACGTTGGAATAAATCAACTCCCTGTAATGACGTATAAATCCAATTGCTGCTTGAGCATTCTTTATGTCATACCAAGGATCTGACTCTATACGGGTTAAAATTTCCACTTGTGAAACAATTCGAATAAATATCCCTGCCAAACGCTGCTCTGATATACTAGTCTTCAATAGCTGAGTATATAAGCGTCGAAATTCAGTACTGTCATACAGCCAATAGAGGTCTCGCCAGTTCTTCTCCAATTTGATTAGTTGTTCTTCATCGCAGGGAATGTCCTTCCCACTAATAGAACTGCCACTTTCAACGCTATTATCCCGATCCAGCTTAAGCTTTTTTTGCTCATTTTTTTCAATTACTTTTTGTTGAATTCTATTGAAAATTAGTTCATAGTCTTCCATATCAAGCTGCACTTTAGAAATGTAATCAAGTGCCCCTAGCCTAAAAATAGTCTGTACATACTCAAAGTTTTCATAAAAAGTGAGCACGACATAGTACACTTCTGGATAAAGTTTTTGTGTTTCCTGTATAAGTTCAATTCCTGATAACACTGGCATATCAAGATCCACGAACATTAAATCCACAGGATTATTACTTAGAAACTCCAATGCTTTCGCACCATTTGCCGCCTCTCCAACTACTTCCATATCATAAGAGGACCATGGCATCATAGAAATTAAACCCTTTCGTGCAAGTTTATCATCGTCGACAATCAATACGCGAATCATCCAATTCCCTCCTGTTTAAAAGGTAAATATAGTAAAACAGTTGTACCTTGTTTTGGCGCACTTTCAATAAGCATACGCGCACTATCTCCATAAAAGGATTCAAGGATGGAATGCACATAGCGTATGCCAATTCCTCGTCCCATCTTTTTATTATCCATATCTTCCGGATGCTGAAGCATCTCTAATGTCTCTGCACTAAGTCCAATACCATCATCATGAATTCGTATATTTATCATTCCTAAGTTGGTATCCTGTGATATACCAATCTCTATCTTTCCATGTTCGTCAATTCCATGGCTGATAGAATTTTCCACAATAGGCTGAAGTATAAATCGCGCAACAGGATAGTCTAAATAGTTACCTTCTTCAATATTCATTTTTACTTCAAAATCATACCTCATCTGCTGTAATTCAAAATAAGCCTGCAAAACCTTAATTTCAGTCCTAA
Organism: Ruminiclostridium sp.; assembly: GCA_036507975.1. GTDB lineage: Bacteria > Bacillota > Clostridia > Acetivibrionales > DSM-1351 > Ruminiclostridium. The sequence goes on along the minus strand of DATCID010000020.1, from coordinate 35,432 downwards.
GTGTGGCACTTTCATTCAATTTTCCTAAATTATAGCTAAGTAAATAATTAAGTGTACAAATGAATTTGTCAATCTTGTCCTGCTTATTTACAACTGCCATCCAATGAACAGAATTGAGAGCATTCATCAGAAAATGTGGATTTATCTGATACATAAGCTTATCTATTTCCAGCTGGTGTCTCTGCTTTTCCTTTTGTTTGTTGTCAATAATCAGTTGTTGTATATGTTGCTTCATATCATTGAACTGGTCAAACAGACGATCAAATTCATCAATACCTGTACTATATTGTAAAACACCCAGGTTCCCATTTCTAAAGGAATTCATTTCTACTTCAAATATATGTAGAGGCTTATAAATCAATTGTAAAACCATCACTGTAATAAATGCCAAAATGAGTAAATCAACTCCTAAGATCACAAACATATAATTCTTCCAAGAATAGAGTTCATGATTATAGCTCTTAGTACTTACCAACATTGCAATGCTATAACCATAGTCACTGTCCGTCCTATTCCATTTATAGTTATTATCAATGTCAGATTGGTTACTTAAAATCATTTTCTGTCCAACAGGAAAGTCCTTGGGATTGCTGCTATATCTAACCTTGTCCTGCGCATCTAGCATCGTTAGTATATAAGGCATATTGGTAGTTTTTGAGAGCAAGTTTATATCAGAGGAAATATCAGACTTTGCTTCAACATAAATTATCCAATGTTTCCCATTAGAAAATGTGATTTCACGTGTTACTGAAACAACCTGATCTCCGCTGAATCTATTCAAAGTTGTATGTGGAGGTTGGTACACAATATCTAAATAACTTGCCAGCTCAGGCAAAGACTTTAATGGCACCCCATCCCTAGGCGGTAAATTATTGAAATAAACTTGTCCATCATCTGGGCTATAGTACATAATTAGTTGTATGTTTTCATGTGAAAATGCAATTAGTCCAATATTACTTGAAATACTCCGAGTTAGAACTGACCGCTGGTATTTATCTTTTGAAGAGTAAAATTCATCAACCAAGCTTCCAATATTTCCCTGTGGTGTCATCTGCTGAGTAATAAGCAGCAAATTAGTGTAGGTTTGAGTAAGACTTGTGGATTGCTGATTTAAATCAAAAAGCATTGCCATTTTGATGTTATTCTGCTGCATATTGTAAATGGCTTTATATGATACAATAGCCATTAACAAACAACAGGTTGTAACTCCAACAGTCAAAAAGAATACTATTCTACGTTTGAGTGTCGATAATGAAAATAATTTTTTTAACCATTTAATAATAATTGTCTTCATAATCATTTAGTAGCACTTTCGTAAACGACCAAACAAACAATCAATTACTATAGATGCTATCCTACCTCACTATATTTTTGTCATTAAAACCACCTTGTATTTATAATTTTACCATTTTTACGTATAAAATAGTATTAAAAATAAAAGGTGTCTATAAAGACATCTAGGCCTATTATCGTTTGTAATCGAGTTCTAGGCTAAAAAATATTCTTGAGAGCCCATTACATGACTGTTTTATTATAAGTATTATTCATTTTAAAACAAGGTAGTTATCATTTTCATTTATTCATTTTTTTAAATCTGGATGAAAGTTTGGCAATTTTGGGTTCCATTAGGTATGCACAAGCCATATCAGTCAAAGGACCGAGAAAAATGATATAGAGCGGCAACGGATCCTATGACAAAGCCTCCCTAATGATTAGTTCTGCGCCCTCTGACGGGCGAGGTGTAAATTCATCTTTAAGGAAGCACCTTTTGTTACGCATACCTGATCCTCCAAGCCCATCATTGACAGCACTTTTTTTACCTCGCTGAAACTTTCTTCCATGGAAAATTCCGTTCGCCTAGTTCCGAAATGAGCAGCCATAATGCTCTTAATGATAAATTTAGGTGTAAGCAGCTCATGTACAAATGCATACTGGTCATCAGCCTCATTTTTTGCATCTGTATTTATGATTAGCCTTATTTTCTTTTCTTCTGGAACAGTAAAATTATATTTCATACATCCATCCCACAAGACTATTATTTTTTCAATACACTATCTCTAATAATTAATTCAGTGCTTATTTCTATCTTTTGTATTGTAGAATCCTTTTTTTCAATTATATCAACAAGTCTCTTCACTGCAATACTGCCCATTTCCTGTTTAAATACCCTTACAGTTGTCAACCTAGGACTGGTTATTTCGCAAAATGGCATGTCATCAAATCCAATGATGGAAATATCCTGAGGTATTTTTATTCCTTTTTCCTTTAGTGCCCTCATAGCACCAAAAGCAATAATATCATTATCTGCAAAGAAAGCTGTAGGAAGCACTATATCTTTCTGCTCCAGGTGCTTTTTCATATCGCGGTATGAACCTTCCATGGTGTATTCCAGTTCAATCTGATATTCTTGGTCTATTTTAAATCCATGTTCCAAACGGTATATTTGTTTCAATCTTTCAATCATTTCAAAAACAACTGGAAATACTGTTACAGAATCAAGAATGCTATACAATCTAAATAGTCTTTCTGGTTTGGTAATTTTTGCAACTAACAGGTTTGAATGCCTAAATTTGACATCCACCATCTTCACCGTGAAAAGAACACGGTCTTTTATTCAGTTCAAATCCATCAACAGTTTCCTTTATATACTTATCTACAAACTCTTTTTTAGTCATTTTTTTGATAGTAAAATATACTCAAAACCCCCGCTTCAAATATTCTTTTTCGAACTTATCAATTGCTTTTAGCTTTCCTTTTACTTTCAGAAAAACTCCAATTCTCTCACACAAATCCTTTAAGTAATCTTGCATATATTCATCTCTGACATAAACTGTTTTAGGCTTGCCCATTTGCATCAAGTAATTAATTAAAATTCCAAGAATGTTCTCAATAACGTCATCTTTAGGAGATAACATATTTTGCTCGATAAGCATACCGCTCTTACAGTCTGCAATAATTAACAAATTACCTAAGAATGGTCTTGCGAATTCTTTATCGTTAATTACAACATTTAAATACAAAGTATCCAATTCAATTTCATTACTGGTAGCCTCTAGCTTATTTAATTTTGCCAATAATAATTCGTTGTTTATAACAGGAGTCATATGAATTCTTGGTGGAATAATATTTGGAGCTTCATAAGTTAGCCATAACTTTGAATCATCGTCATATTTTCTATATAAAATATTTCCACTCTCAAAGTTCACTTTTAATCTACCTTCAATCAGAGCTTTTAAGGCCATATAAAACTGCTGGAGTACAAGTGTAAGCTGAACTACTTGGGGTTCGTCTAAAATATACGGGGCATATCCGGTCTCAAAGGATCTAAAATAAATCCATTCATTTTTACCTCTAAATTTCAAACCCAATTCCTTTATGACATTCAATTCTTTGCTTGACAATTCATCACGAATTCCAAAATAGCACATTAAATTATTTTGGTAACGAATCATTTGTGTTGGGGGAATTTTGTGGTTTTCTGCAACATAATAAAAACCATGTATTGCATTAAACCCTTCATAAGTTCCAATCGCGATACATTCTCCAGCTTTGCCCATGACACTACAAAAAAAGGGTTCCTTATATTCCGGTAGTAATATTGTAGTCAAATCCATATCCCAAAGTTGATCCCATGGTTTTAATGTTTTAAATTTAACTGCTACCTCATACAGTACTTTCCACTGCTCTAAACTTGCTTCTTTTCTCATAATTACTCAATTCTCCCTATCTCTGCGCTGCTGTATGTCCATTATCTAAGTTAATTCATGCATTTACTGAGATTTAGTTATAGCCTATTTTCTTTTTCATTTCATCCTTTAAAGCAGGTCTTCGATTATTTCCCTGAATTATTTTTCCATAGTACTCATCGAACTCATTCTTTTTATCTAAATAACTGAAGATATCCTTAATAATTGCACAATAATAGGCAGCTCTTTGGTATCTGGACCGTGTAGCAACATTGATATGAAACTGTACCATTATTTTTAGAATTTCAATAGCATTGTTTAAAAGATACCTTTTTTTGCTAAAGTCCGCTGATTGTTTTATCATGTCAACAATACCTGGAATTTCATGGTTCTCAATTGATTCAATATATTCTTTCAAGTCAGGTAGTGAGATTTCTTCAGAATCTAATGCTTGGTAAATCAATGACTTGGAGGTATATTTGAGATAATCATGCCGGGAATAACCGTCTGATTTCAAAGCTGTGTCAATAAGCTTCTCTGTTCGTCCTTCAAAGGAAAGTATCCTTATTAATGTCTCTAAAGAATCGTACCCTTTACAGGATAGCATATATTTTTCCATACTATCTATAAAAGTGTTGATGTCACCAAGCTTTTCAGCAAAAAGCCTAGCTCTCTTATAAAGATCATGATTGTTATTCGTATAGAACATTTTTAATGAAACATTAAAAGCATCGCCATTCATACCAAGCTTTTCATAGGAATCAACTAGTTTTGTGTTTAGAGCTGATACTACAGGGGATGTCTCAACTTTTTGCAAAGCACCTTCTATAACATTGACTGCTTCCTCCCACATTTTACGATTAATAAATGCCTGAGCCACATCATTAAGGAAATTTGGGTTATATATTATCATGCTGCTTGCAATGTCAAGTTCATTGAATTCTTCACTAAGATTGATATAAAAGCGCTTTAGAAGCTCATAAAGTTGATGCTGGATAGTCCAATCATCGTTATCTTTTATACTTTTCCTTATAGATTTTTCTATGAGTATAATATTATCAAGGTTCTTTAGTATAGCTTCAGTACAACTTTCACCAAAGCTGAGCCAGATATCAAGAGATTTATCTGTAAGCTGCTCTTTGTTAGTTACCTGATTTTTCATGGACTCAAAATATTCCTTGAAAACTTCAATCCAATCCAAATTAATGTAATCAGTAGGGTCAATCGTCCCCAATAGTTCTACGTTACACTCTGCTTCATGTAGGCAATCAAATAGCTTGTCAAATGATTGGAATGAAACTTCATATGTCTTGTTTCGAGAATACATGGTTGCTATCTTTAAGTATTCAGTAAACTTTTCTACCCATACACTTTCATGCATATTATCGTATGGTCCTTCATCATAATAATCATGATATTCCGGCTCAATATAGTAATCTCCATTTAAGCATTCCTTACAGAACGATAACACCTTGTCTAAGAAGCTTGTGTCATTATTGTAGCCTACTTCCTCCAAAGCAATTTCAGCACTGATGTACTTGGATATAAATTCTATACGTTCCTTTTTACTAAGTTTATCCATTAAGTTTAATACTAATTCTATTAAATATTCATTAGTAAATTTCGCTAAAGTATCATTTAAATTAGCCATATATTAGTAATCTCCTGACGTTAACCCTTAATAATTGAAATATATCATTTTGGGATTTCTTTTTCAAGATTAAAGAATATTTTTTTATATACTCAGGAAATGGGGATTTAAAAGCCATAGGAGTTTATGGAAATGGTCGTGTTTTTCAATGCTTACAATAATTGCTTTCCTACTAAATTTTCTATGTCACTTTTATTCCAAAAATCATTTACCCAATAAAAATGTTCATCCTTACGTTTTTTAAATATACGAATTGGTCTATCTGAGTTATCATAGATATGAAACACATCGCAAATATTAATAAGTTCTGGGATTAATTTTAATGCTCTGTGGTACCGTGTAACTATTTTATCTATTGGAACATCATGACCTCCTGATTCTTTTCTTGCCTTTACACGCAGAATATTAATATTTGAATCAGCTGTTAACACATAAATACATCTTATAAAATAGCCTTCATCTTTTGCTCTTTTGAGAAGTTCTAGATTTCTGTCTGTAGATAATACTGTTTCAAAAGTGAAACTTCTATGTTCTAAAATTAGTTTGTTTCTCATTATATCTGCCATCTGTGCTGCTTCTAAATCAGAACAAAGACTGCTTCTTTTTATATCATCAGCATTTATATAAGGTTCTGTAATATTTGTCATTCTTGTAATTGTACTCTTTCCGCTACCATTAGGGCCAGCAAACACAACAATTTCGGGTTTTTTATGCATACTCTTTCCTCCCATCTGGATATTCCAAATAAGGAGCCTTTTTCTTAAAATCATATTTTGCAATTGGTAGGCCTTTTATTGTTTTTATTTCATTTTCTATTCTAACTGCTTCTTCAAATCTTTTTGTAAGTTCTTCATCAGAAACACCACATGTAGAATCTAAATCATTATATTCTTCCATAAATAAACGCCTCCTTAATTAATTATACGAAAATTTACTGTATTATACAACTACAGTATTTATAAATTATCTTTAATTCTTATTATTAAACATTAGGAAGTTTCAAAAAATTCATTATTCAAGTTTCTATCATGTAGGACTACTTAATTCAAGTTTTTTGAAACATCAATTGACTAGTTATTTATTTGATACTCCCTAAATTGAATATTTGAGTCTTCTATTCACAAGCTCAATGTCAAAATCTTTATACCACTGCCCACTGCTCCATTCTAGCATTTCTTTATGTCCTGGATGATTAGGATCAGAAATGGCTTCTAAAAATTCATTAAAACCGCCTTCACCCCCAACATCTTCTGGGGGTGCGTTTCCCTCTCCGGAAAGGCATACAGGGTAGTTGCATTCATATTTGTCAGTAATTTTCTCAACCTCGATATAATGTTGCCAGTTGTCACCAAAAAAAGTGTCGCCTCATTATTTACTATAGATGGTTTTACTTTGAGTTCGTCTAAAAGCTTTTTTGTGCATTGAATTAGCATTTTTACACATCCTTTTGAAATAAATTAAAATATTACTTTCCACTCTTTTGTTTCTGATGCACAACACTTTTACTTTTTTAGAAATATCATGCGAATAGAAATTATTAATGAGATTTTTAAAAGCATTTTGTAATGTGCTTGAAGATTCGTATAAACTATCATATCCATCATAAATGGAAATGAATCTTACTCCTAAAAAAGGAAATATACTTTCTAAATAATTTCCAGTTTCAATATAATCCCTCCCAAATCTTGAAATATCCTTTACAATAATACAGTTGACTGCACCAGATTTTATATCCTTAATCATCTCTTGAAAGGCAGGTCGCTTTTTATCAAAAGATGAAACACCATTGTCAGTGTAATATTTAAATATTTCAATATCTGGTATATTACAGATATACTGGTCTATAAGGCATTTCTGAGATGCAATTGAGTTTTGCTCTTCATTTTTCCGTACAGATATTCGCAAATACGCTCCAGCAACATATTTTTCTATAAGTTCCTGACGAATAAAGCCTGTATTCTGCTTCCGTCTGCTTTTTCTTGCCATGCCTAGATCCCCTTTAATCCATCATCAATCACATTCAACAATTGTCTGTTTATATAAACCTTTTCTTTCCCAATTTTAACTGCACTTAAAAATCCATTTTGTTCCAGAGTCTTTAAATAAGTAATAGCAGTCTTTGGAGAAACCCTCATTTCTTTTTCAATGATAATATTTCTAGTGTAAAATTTTTGAGTTATTGCTCGCTTTAATTCTTCAGAATATAGTTTTGGAAGTCTCTCTTTAAGGTCTTGTCCATAAGTATTTATTTCTTTATTAAGTACATATAAGAGCTTTACACTATCTCTTACTGAACTCTCCAAAATATTTAAAATAATCTCTATAGACCGTTCTGTGCTATTTCTCTCAACTTCAAGTTCGCTATCATAAATGATGAAATGTTTACTGAGATAAAAAATTAATCCTTCTGTTTTATACAGAGTCATCAGTAAAATTTTTATTGCCAATAAGTCAATCTTATAAGTCTTCGAAAGTTTTAACAGCCTATAAATTGCAATCGCAAATTCCAAAAGTAAAGGATACTCACTCTGAGGATTATATAGATCCGTCAATATACCGCGAATTTCCTTTAATGTAGATTCCTTTTGATTTGAAAGTACTGTAATGTCTGATATTCCATCCGATCCCTTTAGTGTCTCATTAACAATAAGAAAATCTGTAGAGGACAAAATATCAAATTTATCTACCTGATTAATCGCAATTTCTTTCGCCATATTGTAATTTTTGATTTGAGTATACAGATTTGAAGAAGCATTAATTCCAGCTATGCTTAGCAGAATATCTTCATAGGTAAATTCATATCCTTCTAAAGCATTGCGGTATCTAATTTCATTGATAAACAGTGCTGAATTTAATACTTGAGGGGCAGCATTAACATTAATCAATGTCCTCATTTCTGCTATTGCTTCTGATGTTTCTATAAGTTTCTTCACAATTGCATTTGGCAAAAGGCCGGTTCTAAAAGTTTCTATTTCCAACATTATTATCTCCATAACCTTTTTACTAAATTATATCATGTGGGGTTACAAAAAGCAGCCTTATATGTAATTTTTATATTATACTACACACAAGACTCTTTTTCACGTATAATTATACAGCTTTTAGAGTGAATTTCTTCCTGTCATATCGGTCAGCCTGTGTCAAGTAAAAACTAAAAATATTAATATCTTTTTCTTCTCTTGAACCTATATTCTTGTTTCAATCTTTCAAACATTTCAAATACAACTGGGCAAATACTTGTTGAATCAAGGATGCTTAATAAACTAAATAATCTTTCTGGCTTATCTGTATATGGATACTCTCTGCAGCTTACAGGTTTACATGCTTCAATTTGACATCCACCGTCTTCCTTCAGAAAACAGCATGGCCTTACATTTAACTGATAGTCTCCAAACTCTTCTTTAATATACTTATCTCTAAAATCTTTTTCTGCCATCTTCAGAAAAGCTGCAACAGGAGCTAATTCATCTTCTTTGAAAATTGCCGAATATTCCTTACAGCAATTTCTGCATTTACTGCAATCATAACTTAAAAACAATTCTTTGTGTAATTTTAAAAACTGCTCATCCAATTCATCCTCATCTGCATAATTTTTCAAGTATGCCCTAAAGTCATAATTCTCTTCTTCAATTCTTTTAAATGCTTCTTTTACTTTTGATGGTTCTATCACTACACTTACCTCCAAAAATCAAAATGGTAACTCATCATCAGAATCAATTGACATATCTCTAATTATTAATTCGTCATTTTCTTCATCTATAAATGTACCATAAGGTACACCATTTTCAGTAAACCCCGCTATATATTCCATTCCATATAGTTCTTTCATGTATTCTTCATATTGTTCTTCTGTCCATACTTCAGCATTGTTGCTTTTACCTTTTTTAGATTTTTTCTTTTTGCCCATACTTTTTATATGTCTCCCAATGTCCAACTAATATGTGTCACCAGTGGTGTCACATACTCATTATCTTTATGCTTAAGATTAACCACAACATTTTTTATATTTCTTACCACTTCCACATGGGCATGGCTCATTTCTTCCCACTTTTCCACTAACAGCTTGATTCAAATCAGTAATCCTTTTTTCCAAGCCTGAATACAATTCTTTTTTTCTTTTCTGCATACCTTCATCTTCCTGCTCAAACTTCTTCTCTAAAGCTTTTAATTTTTCGTCCTGTTCAGATTCACTATATAGTTCAAGAAGCCTATCTTCTACACTATCTCCATTTTTCAAACCAGGTACATTAAGTGCTTTTAATAATATTTCTTCTCCACGCTTATAATCCGAGCGTTCTCCTTTGCAAAGCCAGTATTGATCTGACCACCCTATCCATCCCCAACCCCATTCTGGATTAACACTCAGATAGTTTTCAAATAGTTCTTCCCCTTTCTTTCTATTACCCATGAGAAAATGCGTCTCCGCTATAGCTCTTTTTGCATTCTCACTGGAAAGTTCATCATCTTTATCAAGGTTAGAATTTGCTCATTTAAATGTATTCTCATTTTACCATAAATATCTAATTCCTCAGCATCATGAGCATTATAGACTACACAACACAAGCAGTCTTCAAAATCATTAACCCAGTTTGATACAAACTGGGTCCCCTTATATATCTTATCAAACTGCCTAAATGTTTTTATAAAGTCCTTTTGCATAGCATCCATAAGATCATTCCATACGGTATTCCAGACTCTGATCGTTTCAGTATAATCTTTTTTCTGATTGTATTTATATCCCAACTGCATATTGGAATCCAAGTCAATATATTTGGGATTAACCGGGTCAGTTTTTATTCCAACATACTTACTATTAAAGATTTTATTAATTTGCACAAATACCTCCTCCACTTCAATTTTTTTAAATTTTTTATAAAATAAAATTCCAAACTTATTGTCTTATACCTGAGATAATTCAACACCAAATTCTTAAGTTTCATTTTATCAATACTATTTATCACTTAAGTGTTTATCATCATCATTTTCGCTCATATTTTTGATTACGTCCTGAACCTGCTTTATAAGCTCCTCTTTATTCGGAATATAGTATACGTATTTTGAAGCAAAGATTTGATTTTCAAGACCGCCTAAAGCATATTCTGCTACTATCTCTGAGGTATCTGCACAAAGAATTATACCAATAGGCTTATCATCTCCTTCGTCATTCACTTCATTGGCATAATAATTTACATACATATTCATTTGTCCAATATTCTCAGGTTTCAGACTTCCCATCTTCAGGTCTATTAAAACATATGCCTTTAATATTTTGTTATAAAAAACCATATCTACATAATAATGAGTGTTGCCCAAAGTAATTCTCTGTTGAGAACCAACAAACATGAACCCTCTGCCAAGTTCCAGTAAGAATTTTTCAATTTTAATAATAAGTGCTATTTCTAAGTCTTTTTCTAGCATAGGCTTGTTTTCTGGTATTCCCAAAAATTCGAATACATAAGGATCTTTTAATATATCATTTGGTTTTCCATAAGTAATTCCTTGTTTAGCAAGGGATAAAACCTTTTCTTTATTTGCATTTCCGTCAGATAGAAGTAAACGTTCAAATAAAGATGTGTCTATCTGTCTTTTCAATTCCCGTACAGACCAATTAGAATTAATGGTTTCTTTTTCATAGAAATCTCGTGCATTTTTATCTGAAACTGCAAATAATTCACAATAGTGTGTAAAACTTAATTTGCCAGACAGTGACTGGCAAATTGGATAATTCAGATACAACAATCTTATGTTTTGCAAATTTGAACGTGAAAATCCTTTACCAAGTTCTCTTGTCAATTCTTTTGACAATGTCTTTAGAAGCTGTTTGCCATATTCTGCTTTTTGTGACCCAGCTTGTTCATATTCAATAATAATTTTCCCGATATTCCAATAAGCTAATAAGAGTTCATTATTTACAGCCTTTGAGACATTTTCTCGTGCTGTAAATAAGATTTCCTTTATTTCTCTAATAACAGTTTGATTTTGTAATTCTGACATTTTCTCACCACACCCCTTTAACTTTAATAAGTATCTACGATTATTTGCCGACTTCTTATTACTTACGAAACACTTCTTGAACTTCTTTACGCTACTGTAAAGTCAGTATTCATTGCGTCCCACTTGCTTATTTCTATGGAAAATCTAGTAGCATTCTATCCGTGCAATAACTGATATATCTATAAATTTCTTCTATTAATCCTATGTCCTTATAAATTCAGTTCCACATAATTTACAGACTACCATATCTGCAAAATCTTCATTTGGAATTTCTTTGATATATAGCTTATTGCTACTACATTTACTGCATTGTCCTTCAGTATACTGCCAATAATCATTTTCCATCTCAAGACAACATCTTTGCCATAAAACAAGTTCAACAAGATCCGTATCAATACCTGTTTTTTTGGAAATATAATCATACTCTTCATCGTTACTATAACTTCTGTGCTGCTTGTCCATTTTGTGGAGAAAGATTTCATCAGCGTCAATAATACTACATGAAATACCATCAATACTCATTTTCTCATCAAATTTAAGAAGATTATTTCTATTCTTAAGTCTGGCTGATATATATTCTTTTATCTCCTGTAAATTATTTTCATTCGTATCAATATCTTCTATATCAAGCCATTTTATCTCATAGTGCGTGTCGCTAAGGCTATCATGAAATCCCCATCCTATTCCACTGGTGTCATCAACAACAGCTTTTAGTCGCCAACTTAGCATATTAAATATTTCTGAATCTTTATGTTTATTAATTGAATCTATAACAGATTGATACATGTTTTCAACACTGCTATAGAAACTCTCGCTGATATCCCCATAGGTATTCGTAAACTCAACACCCATCTCCACATAATATAACATCATGTCAATCACAAATATTTCATCAGTGCATAACTTTTTAAAGTCACTAACCGCTTTCCTCGCTTCCCCGATTTTAAATTGTGCTTTCATATTTTCTGGGAAGAATACATCATGAACCTTATTTTTATAAGTCTCAAATATTTGTTTCATTGTATCTTGACCGGCATATTTTGCGGTAATATATTCTTTTAACTGTGGGATGGCTTTATAGCTATCTGTTAGTAAATCCATTAAAGCTTCTCTGCTTTGCTGCTTAATTATATTCTTGAACTCCGTTAATCTTAATAAATATTCATTTTTCTTCATTTTTAGCATCTCCGTTTATTATATATGTAGGTCAAAATTGTATTCAGATTGTGTGACTAATTATTGAGTATGAGAAAACTGCAATTCTTTGAAGTGATTTATCTAATTATCTCCAAATACTCCGAATATGCAAAACATCGGTTTCTCATTAAATTATTACCTTGTTTAATTATACCTAATTCCTGTAAATGTTCCACTGTTTTTGCAACTGTATTAAATGATAACTTGAGCTCCTCAGCAGTATTTTTCAAATCAATAATTGGGTTTTCCTCTAAATAATCCAATATCATCAAAGATGTTTTTTTTGCTTGCCCAAAGGACCTGATCTTAGCTTGATTTTCCGCTTTTAGTTCAATAAATTTATTAATAATATTAATGGATTTATCCGCTGATACAATGATTCCTTTTAAAAAACATTTAATCCATTGTCCATAGTCTCCAGCAATCCTCACTGCAGAAACTCTATCAAAAAAACCTATTCTATCTAGTAGTGTATATCCCGATAGGCACAGAAGTTGCCTTGATAATATTTTCTTTTCTTGTAAAAACAAATTTATAAGCATTACCTCCTTAAGTCTTTTAACAATTGGCAAATCTGCTGCTGCCCAATCTAATGTATCTAAATTATAAGCCTTTAGCCAAGTATGAGAAATATGTTCATTTCTAGAAAAGGTTCTATCATCAACGTTACAAATATAGCTGTGCATAGTGATTGAAAAATCGGGGTACGTATGCTCCACTGTCATGAAAAAGTCATCCTGAGTAATTACTATATTTAAATTCATCTCTTCAGATAATTCTCTCATTAAAGCCTGCATTTGGCTTTCGCCACTCTCAAGCTTTCCTCCAGGAAATTCATATTTATACGAAACATAATCAAACTTACCTAGGTTTCTTTGCATACACAATATATCATCATTATTTATAATAATTGCTGCTACGACCTCTAAATGACGAATAAAAGCCCACCTTCATTGATGATTTAACTACTTAAGTTTTACTTATTATACCATCAAATTCGGGTAAATTGAATTATTTAATCAGCTACCTTAAATTAATTCTCTTTTAACAGCTTGTTAAATTTCCAATATTGTTTTTAATTTATTCCAGGTGACTAATTTATCTCTGGCCTGCAATTCCTTACCCCATTAACCGTTTTGAGTGTAGCCTAATGCGGTTTGTTTATCTGAAAAAGTACTCAAAACAGGCTTATACTAATATTAATATAAAAGGTTTATAACTATCATTATAAAATGCAATTGTATTATATAAATAAAGGAGTGCTATCTATGTCAAAAGAAAATGGTCTATTTGCTTACCGTTGGTTGATTCTGCTGGCAATCGCCCCCATCATTATCTCAACAGAAATGATGTGGCTTTCTCTAGCTCCGATATCCAGTATGGCAGAGCACTATTACGGGGTTAGCAGCATGAGCGTAGCCCTATTCTCAATGAGCTATATGATCATGTACATCGTTTTTTCACTTCCTGCTTCCTGGGTTGTAGATAAATTCGGCTACAGATACTCTCTCATAATCGGTGCTACCATCACTGCAGTTTTTGGATTGATTCAAGCATTTTTCGCAGACAATTTTACAATTGTTCTTGTAGCACAGTTTATAATTGCCATCGGTCAGCCATTTCTTTTGAATATTTCTACAAAGGTTCCTGCAAATTGGTTTCCAGTCTCTGAACGTTCCACAGCAGCTGGCATCCTCACAATGGCACAATATATAGGTTTTGTGATTCCAATGCTGTTAGCACCCATGATAGCTGAAAGTTCTGGCATCCCTTATATCTTCAGGGTATTTGCCATAATAGCAGTTGTATCAGCCCTGATAGCCATTGCATTTACCCGTGAAAAGCCTCTTGTTGCTCCTCCAGGACCTGTTGCGCAGAAAGAAGATTTAAGCTTGTCATCTATTAAAAAGCTATTTTCAAATAAAGCCTTTATTCTCGTGCTTTTTATATGTTTTATCTCTATAGGGATCTTCAATACTTTGCTGACTTTGCTTGAGACTATTTTAATTCCCCGTGGTATCACTTCTGCCCAGTCTGGTATTGTCGGTGCAGTTTTCGTACTTGCAGGAGTAATAGGAGCAGTTGTTTTGCCAATTATTTCAGATAAGCTTCATATAAGAGCACCCTTCTTTGTTGGCACCATTGCGTTACTAGTACCTGTATATCTGGGCTTCACATTTGTGCAGAACTTTGTACTGGTTACTATATTGGCTGGAATTGCAGGTTTTTCAATCATGGGAGTTGCCCCTGTTTTGTTCCAGTATGGTTCGGAAGTTGCCTATCCCATACAGGAAGGTACATCTTTCGGAGTAATTCTTTTGATGGGTCAGATATCAGGAACCCTGTTTGTTTATCTTTTCGAAGTGCTGCAAAATGCATCTGGTTCGGCAGTTTGGCCAATGCTGCTGGTCGTGGTTTTGACGGCAGTGCAGCTTCCAGCGACACTGCGTATGAAGGAATCGAGCTTGGTTCCAAAACTATAAAATATCCCACTCAAGTAAGGTGTCAGAGTTCTGAATCCTCTTGCAGATCAGATATACTTTTACTCTCAGCGTTAATAAATTTTCCGCCTACCGAGTAACAATTATCTCTGATAACACAATCACTAAGCCACTTGTTTAGCGTAATACCCTCCTCTGCAGATGTATAGAATTCACTCGAATGTGAGATTGTATGAGGAGTTCCACATTCTTTCTTGTCATATCCCTGATCGGACAAATAAAAGTAATAATTTTTAAGCTTCTTATCCAAATATCCCATTGAATTCACCATCTGTTTAGTCCATTGCTGCCGAGCAGTCCGATTCAGAGTTTTGCCATTTAAAAGGCTCTGAAATTTAATGAGAACATGGTCTGTAAGCGTGTTAGACTGAAGTAGTGTAACTGTGTCAGGAAGCTTTTTGCTATTTTCTTTAAACGCTGCACCTAAAAGATCATCCTCTGGAGCAAATCCGAATCTGTTTTGAAAATCGGCATTCCACTCTTTGTCTAATATTTCAGTCCATCTGTCACTATTTAAATATGAGCTATCTGAATACTCATATATTTTTGAATTGCTGTAATGGTTCGCTATTTTCTGCAGCCAGAATGCCGCTCCAAATCCGCCTGCGCTCTCTCCTGTAACCAGTATTTTTTCAGGCAAACTAATATTTTCAAACACCCAGTCTAATGCCGTTTGAGCATTAGTACTCCCATTGTGTCGAACTTTAACCTGTTGTTCTCCCTCCTTGTATAGTTTTACATTGCTCCCAACGTGGAAGTCACCTGTTGAATACGGAATATACACGATATTCCAATCATTAAAACCATTTTCAGTATTATTTTCCTGAAGTATTCCATTCATCAAAAACAGTTTGTAAAATGGAATATTGGAAAAGTAATATCCCATCCCTTTTCCTGATAAAACGGTTTTAATACTCATGGGTTCTGAGGCGGTTTTAAAGTCAAAATCCAAACCACCACCGGAAAAATAAATCATAAGATTATTGCTTACTCCTTTTTTGGCAAAAAGGAAATACCTAGAACCATCACTTGAAACAACACTCTTGCCCATTTTGATTTTATACCATTTATTATTTTTAGCGCGCTTAAAATTAGAAATAAATGGTGCGCCCTTCAAAGCATAAGCTATTAAAAAAGCAATTGGTACCAATAATATGTTTAAAATTGCAGGTACTTTAATAGACTTTTTGACTTTCTTCATAAAAGCTCTCTCCTAAAACCACATTAATTGTATATTTCTAAGCCATCTTTATATAACCATTATATACCTAATTCGCTTTTTGTTTCCTTAAATGCTTGTATTGCAAAATATTACTCAGACTTTAAATATTTTTCATATTGTTCCTTTAGGTGACGCATTCCCTTTAGGCTATCTTCAAGCCCGCCAGGCCTATTCCTTGCAATCCAAAGTTTCCTGTGATTTGACATTATCTCATCTATATCATCAATCATATCCATTATAACTTCATCAGATAACCCACTTGGCTCTTTAGCTTTCAACATAATTTTTAGTCTGGCTAATTTTGCACCATGCAAAACCAGTCTGGAGGTATTTCTCAATTCACCATCTAGCAATTTTGCATCCATGGAATGCATTTCAGCGAAGTCAAGACGCTTATATATTTCTTTTATATATGCTTCAATGTTGGTGAAAACCGACTCATCTAACCCTTCTAATGGTTTCATCTCATCTAAATCGGAATATAAAACCTGCGCAATTAATGTACGATTATGAACTTTACGGTTTTCCAATAAATAATAATTACCTAAATCCAATATATTTTGAGTTGTTACTTTACTTTTGTCCATAAAAATAAATTCATCAAGATATGCTCCAATATTCATGTCCTTGTTGTTTTCTATATTCCAGCTAAGTCCCGCACCATATACATATCCTACATAGCTTACAGGTTGGTACTGCCAGTGACCATTGTCTCCCCAGTCAGTATTTAAAAATCCATCTGCCCCATATTTTTTACCATTGGTAGCAGCACTGAACAAATTAGCCTTAATGTTGTCAGTTCTTCCAGCTATTGAGTTCCAGCTGCTTGTTCCAGGGCAAACATAAAATGGTATGTCTGAACCCTTGTACTTACTACAGTTCTCATCATAAGGATGATCTTCTTCATAACCCCATTCCAGGGCAATAATATCCCTTGGAAGTTCTTTTATCAACTCTGGATACTTGGTTATTATGTCCCCCCAGAACATCATGGTCTTATTCTGCTGTTTTACTAAATCATAAACCTTTAATACATAATCCAAATAAACACGGCCCGTACCAAATTTCTCACAGACTTCTTTACTTTTCCCCTCACCGAGTTCAAACGGCTCATCGCAGCCTACATTGAAAAAGTCCGAAGTAAAGTTGGGTAAAAGGTCATTATATAATTTCCCGACTAATCCTAGAGATTCAGGATCCAGTGGATTTAAGGTGCTTGCAGGTTCGGACACTCCATATGGATCAACATAACCCTTTGGTGATTCGGCAAGCTTTTTGAATTCCTTTCTGGCAAGCCAACGGCTCATATGTCCAAAGCTGTTTTGATTTGGTACAAGGTTAATAAATCTTTCACGGCAATACCTATCAATCTCAATTACCTGTTCTCCTGTAATGGGAGTACCGTTTTCCCATACTTTTGGGAAAGTCTGATAGGCAAAAGAAAAACCCTCAATATATAACTGAAGTTGGTTAAGTTTAATATCTGACATGAAATCAATAAAGCTGAACAGTGTCTCCATTGTTGGAATTTTATTTCTACTTATGTCTATCAAAATACCTCTGTTTTTGAAATCAGGTTGATCTAAAATCGTTAAACAAGGTATTTTCTTTCCACTCTGCCTAATAATTTGTTTCATTGTACTGACTGCATAGAAGGCTCCTGGTGCATTGCCATACTTTATTTTAATTTGGTTTTCATTTATTTCAATGGAATAGCCTTCTCCAGGTATTAACAGGCAGCTTTCAAATATTATTAAACCTTCTGCATCAGTATTTCCACCTAAGCATATAGGTAGCTCCAGATTTGTATCTGACTTAATTATTTCTTTTAGTCTTTTTGCAATACTAAAAACTGTTTCTTTATCTTGTATAGGTATGGATATAATTTGCACTTGCTTCAAATGGAATTCGCCATTATAAAATTCAATATTTCTTGGAGATGGTACAATAACAATATCTTGTGTCACTTTATTGGCCCCCTTAATACTATATGACTAAAAAAATGTTTTTGGAAAACTGCATATAAAAAAAAATCCCGATAATCAGAATCGGTATTATAATTACAAGGAACGAAAAAATCAATAATGCTTTGACTTTCAATGACTACATTGTATCACATAATGTTTTTCTTTATAATCCGTAAAACTCTATATTCGTCATCTAACTTTTATAATTGTGACTTATCAGATTTGCTTGAAACAAAAGGGAATTAATAGTATAATTTCATAGAACAGTTGTAAAAGAAATTTAAATACTATTATAAAGTAAAGGGAGAATCCATTATGCCTTATATTGATGTAAATATTTCAATAAAACTAAGTGATCATGAAAAAGATGTCTTAAAAACAAAGCTAGGTGAATTGATTTCCATTATTCCGGGAAAGACGGAAAGTGGTTTAATGATAGGTATTAATGATGGTTATACAATGTATTTTTCCGGTCAGAAAAAAGAAAAAGTAGCTTATTTGAACATAAAACTGTATAAGCAGGCAGAATATGAGTATAAGAATGAACTCTCCAAAAAGATATTTGAATTCTTTGAAAAGGAATACGATATTACAGGGTATAACCTGTATATGAATTTTGACGAATATTCTTCCTGGGCAACTAGAGGTTCGTTAAATAATCAATAGAAGATGTACAAGAAAGGTCTTCAATTATGGAAGATAGCACTTTATATAAACGTTTGTTTACTCTCGCTGTTCCTATTGCATTGCAAAGTGTTATTACTTTTTCGGTTGGTTTAGCTGACAATGTGATGGTAGGTTCGCTGGGTGAATTAGCCATTTCCGGAGTTTACCTCTGTAATCAGATTCAAGTTGTACTACAAATGCTGGTTGCTGGAATTGGTGCGGCTCTGGTTATTTTAGCAGCCCAATATTGGGGTAAGGGTGATAAGGAAAGCGTAAAAACCTTAATCGGTATAGCCTTAAAATTTGCTTTAGTTTGCGGGATCCTGCTATGGACGGTGGTATTCTTTTTCCCAAAGCAATTTCTCAGTTTATATACAAATGATCAGCAGGTAATCTCTGAAGCAATGAAATATGCACAGATTATTTGTTTTACCTATCTGTTTTTCTGCATCAGCAACGTCTTAGTTGCCGCTTTGCGGTGTGTTGGTACCGTTAAAATAGGACTTTATATCTCTATTGTTACCTTCTTTGTCAATATATTTCTCAACTGGGTATTGATTTTTGGAAATCTAGGTGCACCTGCACTGGGTATAAGGGGTTCAGCAATAGCTACACTTATAGCCAGAATTATTGAGCTGCTAACAATCATTTTGTATCTCAAGTTTGTAGATATAAGATTAATGCTTCGTATTGCAGATATATTGCACAACAATATGGTTTTAGTGAGAGACTTCATCAAATACGGATTCCCAGTTATTCTTGGAGATATTCTGTGGGGCTTAAATCTGTCTGTTCAGGGTGGAATAGTTGGAAGACTTGGAGCAACCTCTATTGCAGCTGTAAGCATTGCCAATACAATATTCTCTATGGTTAGTGTCGGTGTCTATGGTACTGCAAATGCTTCGGCCTTAATTATTGGCAACACTGTGGGTGAAGGCGATTTAGATAAAGTAAAGCAATACACAAAAAAACTTCAGCTTGTATTTTTAGTTATGGGTATATGCACAGGTTTATTGTTATTCTTTGTTAAAGACTATATATTACTACTCTATAATGTATCAGATGAAACTCTTTTAACAGCACGGGCATTAATGACGGTGCTGTCCATAACAGTAATAGGAACTGCTTATCAAATGTCGACATTGACAGGGATTGTCAGAGCAGGAGGCTCAATACACTTTGTTTTGATAAATGATATCATTTTTGTTTGGGTTATTGTTATACCTATTTCCTTTATAATGGCATTTGTGGTAGGAGCACCAACCTGGGTTGTATTTCTTTGTCTGAAGTGTGATCAGATTTTAAAGTGTTTTGTTGCTGTGATAAAGGTTAACCGCTATGACTGGATTAAAACACTTACTAAAGAATTGCTTTGATCTGCATGACAAGTTCACCCTGCGCCCACAAGGATAGCAAAAAATTGTCACTACGTAAAATGGCTAAAATGCTTGATATAACCCTCAAGAGTTAAAGCCAATCTTATCATATTTACAGCTTAAACTCAGAAAACAGCAATTCAACTTGATCCATATTTTTCTGCTGAGTATCTCCTTTGCCAATAAAATATAATATTGTATCAATAATGACCATCTCATATATGGGAGACGTCAAGCCATATTCATACTCTTCAAAAATCGGATTTTTTACTGTAGAACATATCAAACAATCTGCTACACTAGCAACCGGAGAGCGTTCCGTTTCGGTAATTACTATAGTTTTGATTTTACGCTCTTTTGCCAACTCTAAGGCTCTAATCAAATATTTTGAACTACCTGAGTGGGTAATAGCAATCACTAAATCTTCACTTGTCGCTAGACTTATATTATTTAAGGAATATTCTCAGCAATAACATCATTCGTAGCCCTTATTCCAAGTTTAGCTAATCTGAAAGACATATCCATGGCTACAGGGATTGTATTCCCGGATGCTATTATATGAACAATCTTACTATTCTTAATTAAATTAACACACTCCAGTATTAATTCTATATTTTGCTGTTTTTCAATATTCAATAAATTCGATACTATTAATTGGAATATATCATTCAAATTCTCAGGTCTCTTATTCCCATTCTATATCTTAACCATACTGCCTTTACCCAAATCGTGGGAAAGTTTAATCTTCATCTGATAGAAACCTTCATAACCTATACGTTTGCACATTCTAATTACAGTTGCATCGCTGGCACCACTTAAATCAGCAAGTTCAGAAACATTTGCTGATACCACATGTTCCGCATTTTTTAAAATATAATCAGCAACCTTTTTCTCTGCTGTAAATAATAAGTCATAGCTGTCATTTATATTTTCAAGTACTGATTTTCCATTTATCATAATTAACTCCTTATTACTTTCTACAAAATAATGTAGTTCTCCAGTTTATATATTTATAGCCGGATGTCTCCCCTGAATATTTGATTCTCTTCTATAGTTTATAAGTTTTTCTATTTCGTTTTTTGGTAATTCTTTCTGACCGCCAATCAAGCTTGTTAAAAAGGTACTTCTTGCATAAAACTCCAACGTTTCAATCTTATAAAAAGCACTAATCAAGTCCTGACCAACCGAAACAGCCCCGTGATTTTGCAAGAGCAAGACATCATTGGGTACTACTTGGGTAGGTCGTTTTGATCCTGCTCTGATTATAAAAGCATTTGGGATTCCAGAAATACTTGTACCTGTCGCCCTACTGCCTATCGGCTATCCAGCTGCAGACGCAATTGAAAACTCACAGCACACACAAAGACTGCCCCTGGAAAAAACGGTTTTCTACAACGATTTCTCCAAATGGAAGGCTAGAGAAATTGATGAAACTATACGAAAAGCGAACCACTAAAACAGCGAAAAGCTATCATAAAAAACTCGCAGTGAATACTTTTGTTTATTCATCGAAGGATTCAAAATTTTTAGATATAAAAACAATGACCACCCTTTTTTTGTATAAATGAGTTTCTTTAATCCACAAAAATACTCCAAAAGGATGTGTCATTGTTTGCAAAAAACATACCTCTTAATTCTCCTAACTACAATAAGAATTTTTATAAAATTAAGAATCCCAGCAATTGCTTCTTTCTGGATTTTTCATATCTGACGGATGCTCTCGTATTCCTTCCGCCTCAATAACGGGCCATGTTTTACGGTGTTCACTCCTGTAGGGTCCAATTTTATCAATAGGTATTGGTTTAAATCCCAATTCCCATGCAGGACTATCCTTACAGAGGGAAAAATCATCCGTAGCTTTGTCGCTAAACTTGGGATCGGCTACCATGCTTTGTTTTTCATAGCCTAGCTCAAGCCACTGCTCCCAGGTAATTTTTCTTCCATAGAAATGAGTTTCAACCATAACAGGATTGTCATAGCACCAGACTAGATTGCTTTCGCACAGGTTGGTGTCCAGATCAATCTTCCCTTCATCATTCTCTAGTGTATCAAGGAAGTAGACTGTTGTGGTATCATACTGGGAGGCCATAATATTTCTTCTTAATATATTCCGTCTCACAGCCTGACCATAAACTCCCGTATTTGCATGTTCGAGCTCAGGTCTTGATCGAAGTAGGGTTACCATTTCTTTTGGGGAATCCAGGAACATATTGTTTTCTACCACATTATCCTGTCCATCATGTATAAAAATGCCACCCTTTGGGGTTCTGTATGTTATATTGCCATACACCTCAGTAGAGCTTGTATAATCATCAAGATAAATTCCGTAGGTTATTATAGGAGGCAGCCACTTACCGCCTAACAGATGATGCCCGAAAATATCATGTATCAAGTTATATCGTACCTTGTTACCTCTCATTTTAAAATTGCGGTTACAAAAGTATATAGCCCCTGTGTCACTTGTTTCCAAGTTAACATGACGGATATGATTGTACTCAATTATGTTATCATTTCCACCACTCAGAATTCCCCATCTAGGGCTGTCATGGATAAGATTATTGGCAGCAGTGTTGCCTGAGCCATCTATAGTAATTCCTGCAGAGCATTTCTTAAATACTCCCACATGATGAACATAATTATTTCTTGCCTCATGCTTTGCGGGTTCATAATTCCCTTCATGCTCATCACGCAAGCCACCTCTGATGAAAATACCATCGCCGCCTGTCTCATAAACATCGCAATCAAGTACACTGCACTCTGCTCCACCAAGAATTCTTACACCATATGAACCGGTATTCCTGATAATACACTCTCGAACACTGCAGCGTCTGGTGTTTCTTATGAGTACGCCTACACCATCACAGCCTTCTATCGTAAAGCCCTCAAAGGTTAAGTAACCGCTTATTACAGTTGCAGGATTCTGCCCGTGAAGTAGCTCCCTCCCCTGCAATTCAAGCATCTCGTTGTAGCTCTCATATTTTGTGGGTGATCCGTCCAGAATGATAATATTTTCAAGGATTGGCACGGCCACAATGGCATCCTCAAGATCACAGGGCGGATAGAAATATAGAGTGCCGTTTTCCTTATCCAGATACCATTCTCCCGGCATATCTATTTCTTGCGCTACATTTCTGAAGTAAAACCTATCTCCTGCACATATCTCATAATTAGCAGGCTTACTCAGCACTATTTCTCCAGTATCAGGATTATAACTCTTCAATTTGATGATGTCATTGACCCAGTTGAATCTTGGAAAAATAAAGATTTCCACTGAGCTAATATCTTTCCAGTTCCTCAAACGTGAATCTTTACATATAAAACGATCATGTACGCCCTTTGGCTCTCCATATATCCCCATGACATCAAGTGGTATTTCTCCCTCTGCATATAGCCATCCACCACTATAAGGATTCTCAGGGTCATAGTTAGGATATCGGGATATGATTTGTCTTACACCATTACAGAAAAGTTGTGAAAAGTTAAGTCCTCGCATGCCTTGTCCTGCAAGGTTGAGCTTATACACCCCATTGCCTATTGGCTCGAAACCCGTCAATCGCTTACTCCCTGTGAGAATGACCTCTCCATCTTCTGCTGTGCAGTATTTAACAGGCGTTTTTTCTTCGCCCATATCTTCTTCTGTGAAGAGGATGGTTTCTGCCATCTCATATAATCCTGCATGTAAATGTACTTCAATTGGGCTATTTAGCACATTTGTCGCCCTAATAGCACGAATTTTATCTCTGGCCTGAGTAATTGTTTTGAGGGGGCCATCGTTATTGTATCCATTGGGACTGGGCAAAAGCCCACTCCACCCATCACAGCCATCCTGTGCAACATGCAAAATTAGAATTTTATCCATTATATTATCTTTAGTGAGATATAATTGAACATGTGCCCAAACTCACTAAATTCTCACTTTCTTCGTTATTGTAATATGCTTATGACATCCTTCGAGGCTGCAAATATTATGATATTGGCAACCTCGAGGATCAATAATATAAATATAAAATTTATAACATCAAACACCTTTTACTTAACGTTTGCTGCTTTCCATTCATCTAGCTGTTTCTGTACTTCAGCAGCAACCTTTTTCCAGTTATCGTTTATACTCAATTCTTTATTTCTTTTTTCTATTGTCTTTACTGGATCAGCGGCTCCATTTAAGATGATTTTATCATACTTTAAACCTGTAGTTGTCATCTGTGCGATTTCAGTTTTTACAGGCTCAGAATTGAAGCTAAATCCTTCAATAGGGCTAGATATTGCATTTTCATTCAACTTTTTTGTCAGTTCCCATACATCAGCTGGCTGTCCTTTTTGTACAAATGCATTGAACTGATTGCCAAGAGCCCATGCCATACTAGGATTAAACTTGCTATCTTTTAATATTTCAATGGTATTCTCATCAATCTTAGTATAGTGTGTTTTTTCTATTCCAAAGTTTAAGAGATTGTATAGATATTTATCTGTATTAACCAGGTTTAGAAGCATCATGGCTCTTTCAGGATTCTTCGAGCTATTAGGAATTGCATTCATTGTAGCTGTTACCTGTCCTACACTGGTCATAGGTGCTCTGGTCTGCTTTGCTATAATATCATAACCATACTTTGTTTTTTCTTCAATTTCAACACCAGGTTTACATGCGCCAAGTAGATATGCAAAAACTTTACCTTGTTTCTTATATGGTTCTAAATCAACATTCCCCGTTATCGCATTCTTGTCTATGTAGTTCTTTAAGTACCAGTCGCGGCGTATTTGTGCTAATTTTAATTCGGTAGCATTTAATGTTGGATCATCAAGACCAGCAACTTTAAAAGTATCTATGTCTATTGTTGCACCCGCAATACCATTAGCAACACTTGCGTATTTATATGCTTCTGTTGTAAGATCATACTTACCCTCTGGTGTAAGATTAGCATCGATTAATGGGAAAACACTCTTCTCATTTTCTTTTATTGTATTTAATATCGGAGTCAAATCGTCATAGTTCTTCATATTATTAATTGCATCTACCAAATTGTATTTTTCAGCTAAGTCCTTTCTAAATGCAAGTCCATTTACTGATGCTTCTATCTGATAATTTGGTACACCATAAATCTTTGCTTTGTCATCTCCGATTTTTTTAAGCTTAACCATATCCCAATATTTTTGAGGGATACTAGCCTTTAGCTCAGCTCCATATTGATCTAATAACTCATCAATAGGAAGTAATGCTCCCTTAGCAATATTATCATTGTAGGGATTCAACCAGCTGCTGGTAAATACCAAGTCAATTGGTTCCTGTCCTGCAAGTTTTACTTTAATCTTATCATTGTACTCTCCCTGATTTAAGGGATAAAACTCAACGGTTGCATTAATTTTATCTTTAATATATTTATTTGCTTCTGCAAAAACCAAAGCATCATCTGGCTGCGAATTGGATAAAACATACCAGGTTAGCTTTACTTCTGGCAAAGTCGTCTCTTGAGCTACAGTAGAAGTTTCAGCGCTCGTACTACTTGAAATCGCTGCCGCACTATTTGTAGCATTCTCACTACCTCCGCATGCTGTCAACAAACTTGTAAGCATAACGGCCATGCAAAGAATAAGTAATAAGGTCCTCTTAACTTTATACATCTTTTCTCCTCCTAAAAATTAGTGGTTCTATTTTAATCCGGGAAAAGTAACCCGGTATCAATCCGTTACAGACTATCCTTTTATGGAACCTACAGTTAATCCTTGTACAAAATATTTCTGGAAAAATGTGAAAACAAATAGCATGGGACCTGCCGCCAATATAACAGTTGCCATTCTTGCAGATTCATTTGGTATTTGAGAAGTATCCACTACAAGACCAAGATTCAATGGCATCTGTGATGTGAGATAAGTAATATTTGCCATCATTCTATATAATATATATTGAAGGTTAAACAGTCCTGATTTATCAATAAACAGAAGGCATAACCACCAATCATTCCAAAAGCCCAATGAGAAAAATAGTCCTATGGTTGCCAAAGCAGGCTTGCTTAATGGCAATATCAACTTATAGTAGATATACATCTCATTTGCACCGTCAATTTTTGCTGATTCAATAATTGAATCTGGAATAGCTTTAAAGTTAGTTCTTAGAAGAAACATATTCCAGGGTGAAGCCAATGACGGGATGATCATAACCCATATGGTATTACTTAGATGAAGGTAATTTGTAATTAAAATATACCATGGAATCAGTCCGCCACTAAACATTGTAGTAAAGAATACAATAAACGCTAATGGATTCCTATATTCGAACTGCTTTCTGGATAAAGCGTATGCAGCCATGGAGTTTATAAGTAGTGCTAGAAGGGTACCGCCTATTGTGACAAAAAATGTTACTCCATAGGCATTTAAAATTTGCTTTGGGTATGCAAAAATATATTTATACGAAAGAAAATCAATGTGCTTAGGGAATATTTGATAACCAAATTTCATGATATCATCTTCTGGTGAAATTGAAATTGAAATAACAGTTATCATAGGGATCAAACAACATACAGCAAATGCAATAAAAAATCCATTAATCAGTATTTTATATATTTTATTTCTTCTGTTTTCTAAAGAACCCTTACTATTTGTTAAAAACATACTTTCCACCTCTCTCGTTTGATATAAGCAGAGACTTAAAACAGCGAGCTATCTTTATCAAATTTTCTAACAAGCCCATTTGATGCAACAATTAAAATAAAACCTACTAATGATTGAAATATTCCTACTGCTGCCGGAATTCCAAATTCTCCGTTATTTTTTAAAGCTCTATATACATATGTATCTATTGTTTGAGTGGTTGAAAGCAATAATGGATTATCCTTCGGCAGAAAATAAAATAGCCCGAAATCCGACCTAATGATACCACCTATGGAGAAAAGTGTCATGATTATAATCATTGTGCGTAAAAAAGGTAATGATATTTTAAAAACCATTTGCAATTTATTTGCACCATCAATGGCAGCCGCTTCATAATACTCTTTATCGATTCCTATTAATACCGCATAGTATATGATACTTCCATATCCTGTACCCTTCCAAATTACTGAAAATAATAATATGACTGGCCACAGCTCAGGCCTACCATACCAGTCCACCGCACCCATTCCAAAAGTAGAAAGCAGTTTATTTAAAATCCCCAAATCAGGACTTAGTACAGAGTAAAGAATAAAGCTTACCACCACCCACGATAGAAAATATGGCATAAACATAATGGTTTGATATGTCTTTACTGCAAACTTATTCGTTATTTCATTTAACAACAATGCAACACACAGATTTATGATTGTACCAGCTGCAATAAACAACAGATTAAATAATACCGTATTCCTAAGAATCAGGAATAAGTCACCGGAGGTAAATAAAAACCTAAAGTTTTCAAAGCCTATCCAAGGACTCTTTGCTATACCCAGATTGTAATGGAAATCTTTGAATGCAATAGTAATACCATAAAAAGGTAGATAACAGAATATTGCAATTAAAAGCATAAAAGGTAACATCATTAAACAAAACTCTTTATTTCTATTAAGACTATGAAAGATTTTTTTCATAGTACCGTTTTGTTTATCTATATTACGATCTGTTTCACGAAGAGTAATACGTGTATTCATTATAATTTTTTCCTTTCAATGAAATTTCACAAAGATAAATAATATTTATAGCGTTTGCTTCAAATTACACTTTAATCATAAGCAGCAAAGAAGAAAAAATATACTATAATTTAGAGGAATTATTATAATACACATCATTTCGTTAATATAATTTGGAGTTATATCTATATAATTCACCAAAAGCCCTGTTAGAATTATTTTGCTACCAGACTCGTATTGACTATAATTTTATGAGACTCTATAATAAAGTACAGTCATTAGTTTATCAATAATAGACTTTCGTGTGTGTTTTTTAAGGGGGATCATTTTATGAACAATAAATTACTTGCCAATAAGAAACAACAAGATATGCCAAAAAAGTTATACCCGAAAATTTTACTTAGTTTTACTGTATCTATTACTTTGACCATAATTATTCTCTCGGCAGTTTTATATTTCAGCTTTGAGTCTATTGTTCTTCAAATAAATACTTCATTCGTTAAAGACAACCTTACACAGGTTAGCTATAGTGGAACACAAATGAATAAAACAGCTTATTCTTTACTAATGCAGATGAATGCCGATAGCGATATTCGTGATATGCTGTTTAATTATATGCCTGAAATTGAACAACTCACATTAAGCCAGAACAGTCTCTCTTCCTTTGTAAGTGTGAATCCTTTTGTTCAATCGATATATGTGTATAATGGATTTAATGATAAAATTTATGACAGTGGAACAACTTCATGGTCTCGTGATGGCTTTTATGATAAGGAGATACTTTATATTCTTGACAACTTTCAAAAGTATCAGGTACTTACTCCTATTACAAGGGTTATCAGAAATAACACCCTTAATTCAAGTTCAGGTATTCAGTCAAATGTCTATACCTACGTATTCTTTGATACTCAATTGAATAAAGATAGTAATAAACTGGATAATGCAATTGTAGTCAATATTAGTGAAAGTTTTATCAAGGATATGATTAATGCCATGTCCTCTAATAAAAGCAATGAGATTTTTATAATAGACAGTACCGGAACTTTGTTACAAACCAATACGTCTTCCAAAATACTCTCTAAGATAACTGATCGGTCATATATTCAGAAAATAATTCTGAGTCCCGATTCACAAGGAAGTTTTGTTGATAGCGTGGACGACAGAAAATCACTGGTAACCTTTGCATCTTCCAGCGTTATGGACTGGAAAATTATTTGTGTTACTCCCTATGAAATTATTATGGATAAAATTAATTATATGAAGTACAAAGTTATTATAATTTGCTGTATATTATTTACCATAGGTATTCTGGCCTCTTACCTACTTGCAAAAAGAATAAACTCTCCTATTAACTTTATGCAAAATAAATTAAGTAGTCTCCAAATAGAGCAACGTCACAATTTAGTTTTGCAAAAACAGATGTTTCTTAAGACCATACTTCAGTCAGGTATTAGCTCAAACCTGGAAAATACTCTTGAAACTCTTAAGGAATTCGGCGTTAAAATCGACCCTCTTGAGAAATACATAGTCATTATGCTTAAAATAGACCATTATTTTGATTTTTGCAATAAATATAACTCGTCGGATAGAAGTCTATTCAGATTTTCAATTATGAACATATCCTCTGAAATTTGTGAGGCTCACTTTAAAAATGAAACACTTGATTTGGATGACGACCATATGGTAATGATTGTTAATGCTTCAGACTCTATCGAGCAAATTCAATTAATTAAAGAAGTGAGTACCAGTATTATTGAATCAATACTGACTTATCTTAATTTTTCAATATCAATTTCCATTAGTTCCATAAGTCAAGATATATCCGACCTCAATACCAAGTACGACGAGGCATTAGAGGCATCTCAATACAGGGTATATTCTGGAAGTAACTCTATTTTGATGTATCAGGATATAATGGTAAAACATTCAAAACTTTTTTCCTATCCCATTCAAAAAGAGAACAAGTTTATTGAAGCTTTAATGCTTGGAAATATGGAAGTAGTCCAAACTATTTTTAATGATATTCTAGCTACAACTACAAGTTATTCCTACAATTCATTTTCTTTGACATTATTGCGTCTGACGACTGCTATCCACATAGCCTTAGATAATTTCGAGAAAAACAGTAATTATCAAATAGGTTATGATTTCTCTAGATTCATAATGGATTTAAATAAAATTGAATATTTGGATGATATTCAAAAACATTTCTTCGGCTTGTTCGAATACATTTTTGAGAAGCTTTTAGAGAGAAAAGATACTAAATATGATGAATTAATAACAAAAGTTATAGAACTAATAAACCATAATTATTCTGATAATAATCTTTCCATTGATTCAATTGCAGAAACAATAGGAATATCTTCATCTTATATAGGAAAACTGTTTAAAAAGTTTACTTCAAATACTATTTCCGACCATATAACCCAAACAAGGCTTGAAGCGTCAAAAAAACTACTGGCATCAACCGATTTTTCTGTGGATAAAATAACTGAAACTATCGGACTGTCCTACAGCAATTATTTTTATAAGATATTTAAGAAAACTTACGGTATAACTCCTAATGAATACAAACAAAAACTTTTGCAGCAAAAAAACTCTTCAACGTAAAAACTCTTACCGCTAATATTATTTGCAAGAGTCCTGTTTTTTGATAAGTTGTTTTGTAGACAAACAACTTATCAAAAAAATACTACACTAACTAAATGTTTGATAGCAGTTCAACCTCTATCACTACTATACTTCTACTATTTACATGAGAAATGATATTCACTTCTTTTCCATTGTCACACTTGGAATACGCTAGTGGTAATACTTATATGCTATATCGCCCCTGCCAAGTATGCACTCTACATCACCAACTTTTACTTATATTGGTATCAGATCTGATTTTATTTTTTCATTAATACTGGATTACAACCATTTGATGGCACTCAAGCTGTGGTACAGTATAAAACACTTCATCTCTTTCCTGTTTAAAACTTATTTCTTCCATCTGAGGTGCCAAATATACTTTTTTTATAATATTTGTAACTCTAATGCTAACATTTATATTATAGAGTGGAATTATATCCTCTATGACTTCAATACCTTCTCCACGTTTTACTGGTGAAGCATAAAGCAAGTGGTTGACATACCGTTTTTTACTTTTTTGCTCTGTTAATGTTACTATTCCCTGAACCGGTAAGTTTGTTTTAATTGAAGGTGCCCAAAGCAGTCTGTTTAATGCATATAATACAGATTCCTTTAAGACAAGGCTCCCTTTTGTGGCATAATCCTCAAACACATTCCATGCAAAGTAAATACCATTCTCACTTTCAACCATACCTGGACCACCGTTTATATAGCTATTTGGTGTATGCTGATGGGAGCAAAAAGTAAATATATCACGGTTAAAATATGGATCCTCTCTATGCCCTAATTCAGTCCCTCCATCTAGTTCAACCTTCTGTCCCTGGGAATAAAAAATAAATGCTGCATCTCCTAGATTGTTGAGTTTAAAATGGGGTTTGAAATAATCAGGTTTAAACCTATTAGTTTCAATCCATTTAACGCCGAGGTTAAGAACAAACATATTTCCTTCTTCATTGAGTCCTGACTGCCCTGTAGCAAGGATTTTACCCCCATTTTCAAAGTACTTCTCCAGATTTTTCTTTAAAATATCATTAATCTTAACTCCGTCTGGAAGGATAATTACCTTGTATTTGCTAAAGTCTTCTTCCATATCTATAACATCAAAGAGGATTTTACCTTCTAGTAGCATCCTGACAGCTCCTGCATCTGTTTTTCCGGTAAACACAGACTGGCTTTCACTGTTTTCCATCGTCACCGCTTCAAGGGAGAGCAACGCAACGTCTGCAATATTAACAGTATCAGTACACCAGGCCTCTTTTGCCTCTACTTCCTTATAAGCCGCTCCTATCAAAGTATAGGTAAGCTCATCCATCACGCCTTCCGGATGCAATTGATCCCCGATGGAGCAACGAGCCCCGTTTGCTATACTTAATGCTGTTTCATATCTTAATGCATTTGGATGTTTGTAGCCTCCAAATTCACCCCATGATGTATGGAATTTACCTGTCATACCAAGGAAGTCCATTCCAAGATTTTGTGCATAACGTGCGGACAGTGGAAAGTGGTCATACCCCCAGCCTCCTGTAGGTAATGACTCCAGTTCAAGATGAGTATTCATTAATGCTAGATCTCTTCTTCCGCGGCGTATGTGTCCGCCGTTATGAAAAATTCTCATACCCGGTTTAATACCATGTACAAGCTTTTCTACTTTATCTGTATAATTTGCATAAGTTCTTTCTGCCAATTCAACTATCGCTTTATCATCCCTTGGATCCTTGCCTTCTTTTCGTAATGAAGCGATACAATTCTGGCAGTAGCATGTTCTTACACCCACAATATCAAGAAATATTCCGTCACCATCATAGTTTCTTACAACTTCTTCTATCTGTGCAAGTAAGTAATCCAAATAAGGACTGTTAAAACAGAACTGGTGAAACCCCGGTGTCATAAAATCCGGTACCCAATTTGTCCGTTCTTCCTTATCCCTCATTATCCACTCAGGGTGACGTCTTGCCATTTTTTCATCCAACCCAGCAGATAAGTATACAGGTGTTTTTACACCTATTTCATGTGCAGCCTCAATCATTTCACCAAGTAAATCAAATTTCAATCCCGGATGCATTTCATTTGCCTTGCTTGGGTGGTAAGCCCATCCATGGTGGCATTTTGAAAATACTGTTATAGAATTGACATGACCTAGCTTTAGAGCATTTTGAAACTGTTCCTTCGAAAACATTGATCCAATGCCGTCAATTGCCTCTGATGTGTGAAAATCCAGATGTACCTGCCTAAATGCAAAATTACTCATAATAAATTCTCCTTAATTATTATTTTGAATCGTTTCAATTTTATATCAAATTTATAAAGCTTTAGTTGACTTCCTAATTACAAAATCTGTTTTAAGTCTTTGAACAGAAGGAAACCCTTCATAATCGTTATCTATCCGTTTTAAAAGCATCTCAGCCGCACACTTCCCCAGCTCTTCCATTGGTTGTACTATTATTGAGAGAGGTGGACGTATCAACTCAGAAAGGCCAATGTTATCAAACCCAATAACAGACAATTGATTTGGTACCTGTATATTAAGGTCGTAAATTGCTTTACTCATACCTATCGTAGTGTAGTAGTTGCAAGCTATTACCGCTGTAGGTGGTTCTGCTAGACTCATTAGCTCTGTAAGTGAATCATATCCGGATTTTTCATCAAATCCTTTCATTTTCACATAACTCTCATTTATTTCTATTGTATAGTCTTCAAGTACCCTTTTATAACCTTTTAATCTTTCTCTTGCAGTAAATGATTTTTCTTTTCCATTAATTATTCCTATGCGCCTATGGTTATTTGCAATGAGCCATTCTACAGCACTATAAGTTGCATGAATATTATCTGTCAGTACCTGGTCACATTGCATCCCTTTTAATGCCGTGTCAACTGTTACCACAGGTATTCCCATACCCTGTAGTTCTTTTATGTACCCTATTTCCTCAGAACACGGATATATTATAAGCCCATCCACCATTTTTTCTGTAAGCAGCCTAGCTTTATGCTCCTCTAATTCGATAATTCCTCTTGAATCACACGTAAAGATATTATATCCATATTCATAAAGTTTTTGTTCGATGCTACCCACTATCATTGTAGAATATATGTCTGTAAGACTGGGGATAATTACGCCAACAGTTTTAGTTTTGCTGGTTCTTAGCCCTTTTGCAATGGGATTAATTTTAAAGCTAAGTTTGGCTATAGCCAGATCTATCTTCACCTTATTTCTTTCCTTAACTTCCATACCATTTAAGTAATGGGACACCGTACCGACTGAAACTTCAGCTTCCCTGGCAACATCCTTTATTGTTGACAATACTTCACCTCACTTTTCTTAATCGATTCAATTTAATTATATAACTAGAATCCTCATAAATCAATAAATTCTTTAAGTAGCACTTTACTCTCTTAAACAAGATTTTTTTCTTTGAAACTCATATACTTATCTCCAGCTGTAATAATATGATCAACAACTTTTACCGATATTGGTTCGAGAGCAGCTTTGATTTTTTTTGTTAACTCAATATCATCATTTGACGGATTCAAGCTTCCACCCGGATGATTATGTGCGAGTATCACACTATTTGCTTGATGCCTTAGAACCACTTCTACTACTAATCTTGGATATACAGAAACTTCGTTCAAAGTTCCCTCATGCACCAGCGCAGCATAATTTACTCTATTCTGTGAGTCCAAGCAAATAACAAAAAACACTTCATATGTTCTGCCTGTAAAAAGGGACATAGCATATTCACCAGCTTTTGTTGAGCTGTTCAGAACAGGCTTGTCTCCCCATTTTCCTTTAAAGTATCTTCTTGCCAAAGAAGGTATTAGCGATACAAGGATGGCAGTATTTTCACTAACTTCACACCGTTTGCATACGTCCTTTGGATCAGCTTCAAATAAACCCGCTAAGGAGCCAAACTCTTGAATCATCTTGTGAGCCAGCTCATTTGTATCCTTCATTGGTATACCAAAGAAGAGGAGCAGTTCTAATACTTGATGATCCTCAAATGCATCTAATCCTTCTGATAAGTACCTTGTTTTAACCCTCTGTCTATGCCCTTCATGCAGTTTCTTTTCCATAAAGCCCTCATTACCCGAGTTCTATTAATTCATGGCAAATATTTTATCTTATTTATTGAGATATTATTTGCAATCACTTATAGAATGATATTCTACAAAACAATTGGAATTCCTTCACAATAATACAATATGTTGTAATTTAATTGATTGATATGAGTATTTATTATTAGCGACAGTAGTCCTCGGATAGCGACGTGAAATTTATAAGGAATGCTGCTATTAAAATGGGTCACATTTCTATACCATGTTTATCTCTCTTTAATAACAGATGAAGGTGATATTTTCTTATATTTCTTGAACATGCGACTGAAGTAGTTCATGTCGTCAAAGCCACAAGCCATAGCTGCTTCTGTGATATTTAAAGAACTATCCTTAAGTATAGCTTCAGACTTGTTTATCCTGAGTAAATTCAAGTATTCTCCCAAAGATTTTGCCGTTATACTTTTAAATACTCGGCAAAAGTGGAAGCGGCTCATGTTGACCATCGAGCATACTTGGTCTATAGTAATCCTTTCGCTGTAATTATTTTCTATATACTCCAGGATGCAGTTAAACCTTTTCAAATTCTTCATTCTAGAATCATATTCCTTTGAAGTTAGAACCAGCTGAACATGGTTCCTAATGAGCAACACCAACAGTTGATAAATGCTAGCCTTTATTGCCATCTCAAAACCCATCTGCTTTGCTTCATACTCTTTAATAAAGCCATTTATACACTTTGATACTTCCTTATCCTTTTCGATCTTATTCTTGAATAATATGCGGTTTTGAGATATTGGGTTGATATATTTTGTTTCACAGGCATCTATATATCTACTTTGCAACAAAGAAGTATCAAAGATTATGCAGTAATACTCTGCTGCTTCAGAGACACAGTA
>DATCID010000019.1:0-4612 GCA_036507975.1 Ruminiclostridium sp. | reverse complement strand
TATAACCGTGTCCATCTGTTATCTTCAAGAGTTTCTCCAGGTGTTTTTGGTAAAATATTTGCTGCTAGATCATCGTCTATGCCACGAACAAAAGTAATGTCAATAGGAGTAGCATATTTCCCCAAAGGATCCTTATTAACTGCAACGGTTGATGTACTACTTGGTGCTACTGAACTTGATGTTGCAGTATCTGATGATTTTCCACAAGCTGAAAGAAGTGTAACTGTCAATGAAACAGCCAGTGCTAATGAAACAGCTTTTTTAAAATAATTAAATTTCATTTGATTTCCTCCCCTTATTTTTATTTATAAATGAGGCCTCATCTATATTATAAGAGTGTTACAAATTAATTACTACGCGCATGTTTTTACTTTGTTAACATTTGTTTACCTAATTGGTTCGCCCTCTAGTTCGTATAATCATCCAGTTTTTACTTTGTTGTCATATATTTACCTGACAAGAATGAATCATGATATTCTTGTGGGGAACAGCCCAATATCTTTCTAAAAAATCGAGTAAAAGATGCTGCTGTTTCATATCCGACTGTTCTCGCAACTTCATGAATTTTGACGTTTTCTCTTTGCAATAGCTCTTTTGCCATTTTTATACGGGCATTATCT
Source organism: Ruminiclostridium sp. (assembly GCA_036507975.1). GTDB lineage: Bacteria > Bacillota > Clostridia > Acetivibrionales > DSM-1351 > Ruminiclostridium. Next base: position 3,992 of record DATCID010000019.1, on the reverse strand, counting down.
ATAAAATCAGAAATGTTTGTACCCATAATCTGTTTATACAGACGAGATAAGTATGACGGGTTCAAATAGACCTGCTCTGCTAGTCTAACCAATGATAAATCTTCACTTAGGTGATCCTCTATGAATTTTTGAATATAATCAATGGCATTATCGGCTCTCTTTTTTTGTTCCTCACCCTGCAGATCGAATATGATATTAGAAATATCATATAGGTATTGTGCTGCATCTGACCAAGATTCGTGTTTGTCGAAGCGCATCAGCTGGTTTTGACCAATGTGAAAGGCGACTTTATCTGTAAGTTTCCAGCGGTTAATATAGGAGAGGAGACTTAATGAAACCTTATAATATGCTTCTATTGCTAAATTACTATTTTTACTCTTTATAGCTTTTAAAGGATTTATCAAGTCAGATAATATTTCAAAAAACTTATCACTTTGTCCTGATTCAAGATACTGTTCAATCGAATCCAGGTTTCTCTTTCTTAACAGCATTTCTAGAGGCTCGATATCAGCCTCCAATTCTAGTACTTCAGAAGCTGAACTGGTAGTTAAAATGTTATTTTTAACTTCATTATCGATTAACAGCATTTCAATCCCTGTTCCAATTCGATAATTTAGCAATTGATTCAGAGAATAATACTTTTTCGGTACGTCTTCCCATCTGCAAGGCTCCCCGCTTAGGGCAAAACTGATGGATGCATTAAGAGATTCTCTACAGGCAGTTTGAATCACTTCAAGCGTACCCTTCAAAAACAAAATTGTCTTTTCATAATAAGCAACCGTTTCAGATTGAATATGGCCGGCAGTGAGCAGCTCCTTAGGTTGTATAAATAAAATAAATCTATATTTTTCATCCATAACAATGACACTTCTAATGTAGGTATTCAGATTCTGGCCGATAATTAGTCTTACTGAATAAAGATATTGTATTTTATCCCAATAGGATAAATCGGCTGGGATATTATCAACATGTCCCAACAGTAAGACTATAGACTGGTCAGCGTTCATTGGTATTGCAAGCTGTTCAAATTGTGCTTTAGTTATATTCAGTGAGGGTTCCTCATACAGCAAATGGATAAAATAATCCTTCTGAAACATTTCTAATGCCATATTCATCTGCTCTTTCGCCTTATGAATTAAATCTTCGATCTTTATTCCTTTTTGTATTTCTTTAATGGCATTTTCAACTGTATTTATCACTTTATCGTGATCTTCAGTTTTAAGTATATAACTGACACCATTGTGCTGAATTGCTTTATATACATATTCAAATTCGTTGTAGCCAGTAAGAAATATAACCCTGCACTGTGGCCAACATTTATAAATCTCATCTAACAATTGCAAACCATCGATCTCAGGCATTTTGATGTCTGTCAACACGATGTCGATCCTCGTTCTGCTTAGCCATTCAATTGCTTCTTCACCAGAATATGCTTTATAGACATCCAGATCAAGATTTTTCATACTGCTGAAGATTTCATACAATCCATTAACAATAATTTCTTCATCATCTACAATTAGTAATCTATACATTATCGTTACCTCCTGGTATTTTAATTTTCAACATCACCTTAAGACCGCCTAATTCACTTCTGAAAACCTGCAATCCACTTTTTTCACCAAATACCAGCCGGATACGCCGATGTATATTAATAATACCAGTGATTTCTACTTCCTCGCCACTGTATTCCAATGCCTTTTGTAATTCCAAAAGCCCGGTATCCGTCATTTCATTACCATTATCCTCTACGATAATATTCAGTTCTTCTTCATTTTGTTCAAAATTAATTATAATTAAACCATTACTTTTTTTCTTTTCAATGCCATGTTCGAATGCATTCTCTATGATCGGCTGGAGTATAAGCCGAGGTACTTTTAAATTGTTGTATCTTTCAGGGCATTCTTCAAACTGGATTTGAAGCCTTTTGGAAAAACGCATCAATTGTATTTCTGTATAAACCTTGGCATGATTAACCTCATCCAGAAGTGGTATATAATCCGTGTGGTTCTTGGTTACAAAACGGAAATATTCTCCAATATGCTTCGTAAATGGGATTAAATTCTCATCACCTATCTTCGCCATTGTATTTATTATAAAAAAACTATTATACAAAAAGTGAGGATTGATTTGTGATTGTAAGTGTTTCATTTCAGCCCGCTGCGTCAATATTTTCTGATTATATATCTGATCTATTAGCCTATTAAGATTTCTAACCATATCGTTAAAACGTTTATATAAGTACCCGAATTCACTATTAGAATCATGATTGATTGATACCTGTAAATCCCCGCTTTCCACTTTACGGAAGGACTTTACCAATTCAAGCAATGGCTTGTGTATGAATTTATAAGTTGAAAACGAATAAATGACTATAATAAAAATAACGGCAATAGAGAAAACCCATACCCATATATTAAAATTCTCAATAGGTTTAAGTATAAATTTCTGAGGGATATATCTTAATAAAATCATATTTAAATAAGTTGATTTAGCATGAACGATATAATACCCTTTGTTGTCTATTCTATTAAATTCCATCCCGTTGCTACCTTCTTTATTCAAATTGGCTATAATGTTCCCAGTTGATAAAGCACTACCGGCATCTGATTGATTTGTAATGATGCCATTGTTCATAAGGCTTATCAGGACTGAACCACTCTCCTCATATGTATTGAACTGAGCCAACGCCTGTTTAAAAGCCTCCTGATTCAATTCTATTTCAATTAGATATAAAGGTTTATTATTTGATAAATTTCTTTGCTGAAAAGTACTTAAAAATAGTCCTCCTTTAAAGCTTATAATCTGAGCCCCTTTTATACCTGAAGGTACTCGTATACCTTGATACTTTTCCATATCAATAGCATCCATTCCATTATTTGAAGAAATTGTCTTTCCAATTGGAAGGATATGCGCACTAACATTTTTTATATAAATACTGCTATTTTTTATTGTAACCAACCTTTGCTGAAGCTGCCTCATGCTTTCCGTTATATCATATAAATTCATTATTTCCCACCGAATGGCAAGTTTATTAAGATATTCATCATTCAGGCAGTCATATTGCAGGATTTTGATCCTTTCAACTTCCTTTTCCAAGCCTTCAAGATAAAACGAAACCTGTGCAATGGCAGATTTAGAAATTTCATCCTTCACTGTATACAAGCCCCAATCGTATATATAAATTCCAAGCATGTATATTGGAATCATAATTATAAGAAAGGTTACGACAAGACGGCTGAAAATACTATTTCTTAATTTTAGTTTAATTATATTCAAAACACACCTCTTCATTTTGTGATAATAATGTTTATGGGTGTTAGTATATACTTCAAGTCTTCTTAAAACAAGTACCTTTATGATTGGTAAAACGTGCAGGTTTTATGTATATACCATAAAGCTAGCATGCTAGAAAATAAAAGCTTTTTGAACTTCAATTTGATAGCACTAATACAATACTTTGATCCGGATTCTTGAACGCAATTATGCAAATACGAATAAGGGCAACAGAGAAGCCAGTGGTTGGAAATCCACTGGCTCCTTTTTTCATACATATAATCTTTTGTACTTTATCCGAACAAAGCAATTGTAGTTTTAATTGAATCGGCAAAGATTCCTGATGTCCCACCATTTAGTTCTTGACCGAATTCACTACTACATTAAACAGGATTTCGTGAATCAATCTCAGCCGATGTAGCAGTCCAAGTTTTTGTGTAAATTTCATTGCTATTGAACAAATTACCACTGCTGGTTGGCTCCGACATTATTTGCCCATTGTTCATGTTACTCCTCTTTTTGAACCAGTATCCCGGATGGGATGCAAAGCGGCATGAGAGTCGTTACTAATTTAGTCGTTGCATCCGTATTTATGTTAAGCGAATGTGTCATATATACGGTTCCTTTTGGTCCTTTCCTCCGGGCTAAGTCTTTGCGCGTCTTCTATCTCATAGCCGCCAAAGGTATCATAAAGCCTCGATGAAGGGTCGACTTCTACA
>DATCID010000018.1:0-14356 GCA_036507975.1 Ruminiclostridium sp. | reverse complement strand
AATTGAAGTAAACCCTTAATGGCTGGGTATATCCGACATGGACTACCTGGCTAATAATATATCTTTCCTGCCTAATGAATGATATAAATGGACAGAAAAAAATCTCACATGTAATTTCTTAAAATATTAATGCTGAAATGGTATTAATTTAAAAAACTCTTAAAAAAGGGTTGGGGAAGATATTGCTTCATGAATTTGCCGTGTTTATATAATGTAGGATAAACGCATCAATTTTTCAGAAAAACCTATTGACTTTTAATTTTTTATGAGAAATCAATCATATCTTACTATTTTTGTGCTATAATTGTATTACATAATATGTAATACAATTGGAGGCGATAATATGGCCAACTACCCTGAATGGGTTATGAAATTCAAAGAAAAAGGAACCTACATAAACTATGCAAATGGCAAGTACTATCTCTATGCTGCACATTCTGAACGTGTCCCTGGCACCAAAAAAGTTAATCGTATTTCTGACGGCTATTTAGGCAGAATAACACAAGAAATGGGCTTTGTCCCTCCAAAAGATAAGGTTACTGGAACTATAGAAGTCTTCGAATACGGACTTTCCAGTACTATTCTTTTTCTATGCAAACACATTCATTTGGGTTTTCGTAGGAATTTCAAGGCAAATGCTGACTTTATTATGGTTTCATCCATTCTTTTCTATATTTATGGACAGGCTAATCACGAGTTGTTTCATCAGTCATTTTTGTTCTTACGTTATACTGATTTAGATTTAAGCAAGACCCCAACCCCTAAGCAATCCACTGCAATTGAACGCGGAGTTCTTATGATAAAGGATAATTTAACATCTCTTTTTGGTGATGATACTGGTGATATAGTCCTTCACTTTCCCCATGTTTATAAAGTAAGAGTCAACAAACGCCTGTATGAGTCAGAGATATCTGATAAGGTAAACTACTTTAAACAAAAGTACCATATAGAATGGGAGGATTAACCCATGGCAATAATATCGAGACCAATCGTGGAGTATAAAGAAATCATCACTTCCACCGGCATTTCGGTAGATGACTATACTCCACCAAAAAAGACAATGAAGCGCTTTATACGTCTTCTTAAGGAAATGGAAGATACAAGAGTTAAAACAATGATTGATTATCCGCTGTACGAGATCGTAATTATTGCTTTTCTTGCTGTGCTTTCAGGTGCATCAACCTGGGACGAAATTTCATTCTTTGGTAATGCAAGAATAAAGTGGCTCTGCAAGTTTCTAAAACTAAAAAACGGAGTTCCTTCTCATGATACTTTCCGACGAGTATTTAGTTTAATTAATCCAGAACAATTGCAGAAAGCTACAGTACTATTCTTGATGGAAAACATGGAGAAAATCAGAAAGTCTTTAAAGATAAACAACAACTCAAAACGGCATATTTGTGTTGATGGAAAAGAGCAGAAAGGCACTGGCAGAAAATATGGTTCTGACAGTGAAATCCGCAATCTTCAAACACTACATATCTATGACGCATCCAATGGTATTTGCCTGTTTTCACAACCGATTGACGAGAAAACTAATGAAATTCCTACGGCGCAGGAAATATTAAAGAATATGCAGCTAAAAGATTCCATTGTGACCTTTGATGCCTTACATACTCAGAAAAAGACAATTGAAATCATAACAGAACAAAAAGGTGATTATGTGGGTGCATTAAAAGGAAATCATGAGGTATTCGCCCGTGAAGTTGCTGATTATTTTACAGAAGAACATCTTAGAAAAACCAAAGAGGACGGAACATACTATTACAAATCAATAGACAAGGCACATAGTCAGATAGAGACAAGACGCTTCTACTTAAGCACTACCACCGACTGGTTTGCAGATAAAAAATACTGGAAAAGATTAAAAGGATTCGTTTGCTACGAAAAAACTGTTTACAATACAATAACAGGAAAGCAAACCAAAGAAACACGTTATTACATCACCAGCCTAAATGACGTAGAATTGTGTGCAGAGGCTATCCGTGGACACTGGAGTGTTGAAAATCAGTTACACTGGCATCTAGATGCCAATTTCAATGAAGATGATAATACGACAACAGACAAGAATGCATTCAATAATTTAAGTATGCTCAACAAGCTTTCTTTGTCGTTGTTGAAACTTGCACAACCTTTGATGAAAAAGAAAAATAGCATTCGACTTATGAGAAAATGTTTTGGGTGGGATACTGAGGATCATGTTGCAATGATTCTGAATACCTTTGATGATGAAACATTACGCAATGCATTAGAAAATGCGAAAAAATAGATAGAGAATCCCAATTATTAAAAGCAAGGGAGCATTCTACCCCAAAAACAAGGGAAAGTAATAAAAATACAGATGCTTATATTTGATAACAAAACCAGATATACTCCTGCATTTTTATACTGTAATTTCATATTTGATGCGTTTGTCCTATTTCGTAATTGAAACCCTTCGCTTTTCATCTTAATACTTCCTACTTATTAAAAGCTTACTCACTAACTAGTCAGACACAACCTTTATGGCGTCGAAAGCTCCGCCTGAGCCCCAAGATCTTACCCCTATTTTACCTGATGTATACCTTGTATCCTGTCCTGAACCGAGAGTTGAGAAAGAAGAGCCATAATCGGTTGAAACCGATGCAGTTAAGGTACTCCCATTCATATCAAGTCTCATTAAGTAATAAGTATTTGCTACATAAGCGTAATTGCCTGATGAAACCAGGGTCCAAGCACCGCCGTCATTCTTCCATATCCACCATTTTTTAACTCCGGATGCATCCTTTTTAAACTCCAATTGGTAGTAGTGACTATTATCCTGTACTCTTCCAAGCAGACATACTCCTCCATTTGTATCATCTGCAAGATTCAAATAGCTCTGTACATAATAATTTGACCAGGTTGAGCCTGCTAATGAACTGTTATCGCCAGTACTAGTCTTCTGATATTCCTTAGTGTTTCCAGCAGGTTGGAATACTTGCCAAGTTCCACCGTCCTGTGTCCAACCTGTTGCATTCTGTCCTATAGTATCACTTTCAAAATCATCAAAGTATAATTGCTGCCCACTGCTACCACTTGCCGATCCTGTCCCAACAAAGGTAGTTACACTGTTTGCATCAAGTGTAGTACTTAGTGCATTACCATTTGTAACACTAATATTTGATAATTGCGCTAAATTCTCACTTGATGAAGTCCTGTATGATGTAACTGATGTGGCAGTAAACCCATTAAGTGAAAAATTTATACTTTTGTTGGATCCACCATTATTAATTGCTACAATAACAAATTTTCCATCACTTGGATTCTTATATGCTGTCAAATATACATTGCTGGTTGGATTTGAATCAGCAGATACTCTCACATATCCCGGCCTTATAAACCTGCTGTAATTACCAAGGGTATATAACCTCTTATTAACAGTATATGTATTATTGGTTGAATTCAAATTATTAATTAACCCCTCGCCATCACTTTTTACTGTAGCTCCCCACCAATATAACCAAGCACTTGCATTGCTATTCATCTGGTCATTAATCATTTTTGCCCAATACAATCCATCAGTAATTGTGCTGTCATTTGTCCCCATATTTGAAACTTCTGTCATCCATATTTTTTTATTTTTACTTTGAGTAACTGGTAAGATGGCATTATTACCACCATATGAATGTGTACCTGTTATATCCACTCTAGCACAAGCAGTGGAATCATTTAAGGAGTCTGTTGTATAACCTTCACCCCATGCACATGTCTCACCGACAACTACTTTGGAAGCTATATTATTCGCAGAAAATGTTGATATAAGATTGTTCTTAATAAAATCCCGGAATTGAGTCCCCGTCCACCTAGTTGATGAATAAGACGTAGTAATATCTGGTTCATTAGCTAATGATATTGCGTATATATCTATTCCGAATTTTGACTTATATTCTTTAATATATCTTGCAAGATAATCAGCATATGCCTGATACATATCTGTTCTCAATTCTCCGCCATTCTCTACAGTACCGCTTGTCTTCATCCATGACGGAGGACTCCATACAGAACTGAAAAACCTGCTAACTCCACGCGTTTTGGCCTGATTCATGAACCACAACTGGTCATCATTCAAAGCATCAGTATTCCAAGTGCCTTGTGTAGGTTCAATAGTAGGATGAGCCCAGCTTGCTACGTCATTCCATACGCCACCGTCACCAACATCGTTCCTGACAATGGACAATCCTGCACCATTTGTTGTAGAAAACAATAAATCCAATACTTGAGTTTGAACTGTTGAATTACACTGCTGTAATCGATATGCTTGATTAAAAGCCCCAGAACATCCAAAGCCATCAATCTCTTGCTGTACTCCTGACCAGTTAATTGTAGACGTTCCGTCTGCAGCACTTACTGTCAATACATTCGTTGACATGCTGGAAATAACCAACATAATCACTACGATGAACAACAGAAACTTTTTTAAACTACTCTTTTTAATCATTTCTTTTCCCTCACTTTTTTATTTTTTAAACGACTTTCTGTCGCATAAATTCTAAAATAATATTAAGTTTAACCTCACAAAGTTGAATAATAACGTATATAGAATAAAGAGATATACTTAGAACAAAGTCATTGTATTAATACAATACTGCTTTATTCGACAAATTTCATGATTAAAATTAATTATCTTTAAGAATAATTATCTTTTTTCTGTCATGAATATTTAATTTCTCCATAATGCTACTTACATGGTTTTGAGCCGTTGTTACAGAAATATTTAATTCTTCTGCAATCTCATTATTTGACATACCTCTTTTCAAAAGAATAATAACTTCTTCTTCTCTTTTGGTTAAATTACCTTTTTCATTATTCATGTTGTGACACCCTCACTTCTTACAATGATATTCTGCTATGAGAAGCAGTCTCTATTTTTCTAGTAATCACTTCCGTACAAGGATTACTTCGTAAGGTTTAAAATTGATTTCCCCTTCCAACTTATTTCCTGATAAAAGATCTGTTGCCATTTCTCTAAAATTGACTTGAATAGGTTTATTCATGTAATTCAAAAACAGGTATATATTTCCTGTATCGCTTTTTCTTTTTACAACTTCAATTTCTTTTGGCACATCAACCCAACTCTGAAGCGGGTCGTTCCTATCAAGATTGTCCAAAATAAGTCTAGTATTTTCATTTGTTAGAAAGGTTCCGCAATAAACCACCTGCCCTTTTCCAACCGATACTTTTGTAATCGCAGCCTCATCAACATAGTAATCTGAATTATATTTTGCAATAACCTCACCCTTTTCAGCATTTAATTTAAGGATCTCGTTAAATACTTGTGTTTTGGCATATTTACCCGGATCCTTAAATAAAATTTCCACTGATTCTGCACTTGTTTTGCCTATCCTTCTACCCGCTCCTTGGACCAAATACAATAGTACCTCCCTGTTCAACATAGGATTTAAGTCCTGTTACATCCTTCTCATCAAGCAGCTGAGCATTTACATAAAATATCACTTTGTATTTTTCGAGGTCTTCCGTGCACTTTAAATTTTCATGTGAAATCACATTAGTCATGATATGCCTCTCATTTAAAGCTTGAAATACAGCTTCTTCACTCTTCCATTCTTCTAGACCAATATAACCCTCTATCTTGCAATTGCTATCATTATCATAGTCATAAATAATTGCAGTATCTGCGTCACAAGTACTATCCAATAATATCTACCCTACAGTTTTAAGTTTTTCTCCCAAAAGTCGTGCTTCTTCTAATTGTCTGATACCTTGATTGCCATAGTAATTAAGTCCGTGCCATAATGGTTTCAACACCGAAAGGACATGTCCTCCAACGAAAAAATAGTAACCCATTTGCACCATGTGCAATGGATTGCCATGACCATAAACGCATTTGACCCGGCTTAGGTGTTTTCTGCAGATAGTCCTTTACCTTTTCCAATAAAACTGAACCTGATTGTCCACCTGCCCCAGACTACTGCTCCAAAATCATAAATTTTGATGACAGTCCCCTCACCTTGCTGAGTCGCATGCTAAAAATTCGGTCCCTAAAATGTTCCGGCATTTCTTTTCGCAACATCACTGCAAAAGCAGGGTAAGAATCAAACGACATAAAGTCGATTGCCTGTTCAGTCAATTTGTAATTGTTTATATTATCAAAAAGACCGTTATGTGTTATAAATTTATTTGGGTTTACTTTTTTCAGAATTTCATATTGTGCTTTTGCAAATTCAATGGTAGCATCAGATGTAAATTTGTAAAAATCCAACAGGTGTCCAGGATTGTGGTAGGTAACTGTTGGACGCGGTAAAAACACCTGATTCCAATCCGTATAGGTTTGAGCCCAAAATACAGTTCCCCATGACTTATTTAAGTCTTTCAATGTGCCGTAACTCTCTTTGCACCATTTACGAAATGCAATGTGGTCACATTCAGCAAATCTAACCTCCATGTGGCAATTTAGTTCGTTATCTATCTGCCAGCCTATAACAGAGGTGTTATCCTTATAGTGTTCTGCAAGAACAGTTACAATTTTTTTACATAATATTATATATTTCTTGCTTGTATAGTTGTAATGCCTGCGTGACCCATGCTGCATGACGTTTCCATAAAAATCTGCGCGTAGCACCTCCGAATATTTTGTGGTAAGCCATGCTGGAGGAGCATAAGTCGGAGTTCCCAAAATAACCTTCAATCCTTGACTATGGCACATTTTTATAGCTTTATCAAAAAATTTAAAGGAATACACTCCATCCACATACTTTCATCCCAATGCTCCGGATAATAACAAACCCCATATAAAAACTCTTTTGTTTTAAAAGTTTTGTTTTCATTTTGCATAGTATTATCCACCTTTCAACCTATCCTTTAACCGCCCCAACAATAAGACTCTTCTGAACCTGGCTACTCATGAAGGAATATATAATAATTGTTGGTAATGTAGCAACCACAAGTCCAGCCCCAATTGGTCCCCAAGATGTTGAATATTGTCCAACCATTGTTTGAATGCCTACTGTGATGGTTTTAAATTTTTTATCGCTGATAAATGTAACTGCAAACATAAGTTCATTCCATGAAGATAGGTATGTAAATATGGCTATTGTGGCAATTGCAGGCTTTATAAGCGGAAGAACTATATTGAATAAAATCTGATATATATTACACCCATCAATGCATGCAGATTCTTCAAGTTCCCTAGGGATTCCTTTTAAAAATCCGGAAAATATAAAGACCACCATAGGTATTGCAAATACGGTATATGGGATAATTAATGCCCAATAGGTGTTGAGCATTTTCAAATTCTTAAGTATCACAAAAATAGGCAACAAAGCTGAATGAAGGGGTACCATTAAACCAAGTAATATCAAGTTCAAAACTGCTTTGCTTAGTTTCCACTTCATCCTAGTAATTGCATAGGAAGTGGTCAGTGATAAAAAGGATGTAGCTGCAATTGTCACCGCTGTTACTAGAACACTGTTTAAAAAGTAGCCAGATACCTTCGCATTAATCAATGCTTCCTTATAATTTTCCCAGAGGAATTTTTCGGGTAAGCCTGCAACATTCCCTCCAAAAATTTCGTTGTTACCTTTTAGGGAGAATAGCACCAGCCAGATTAATGGATATAAACATGTAATTAAACCAGCAACTAAAAGAGTATTTAAAATTATAGTTTTTACATTCCATTCGCTATTTTTATTGTATTGCTTTTTCATCATTTCACTCCACCCACTTTAAGTTTATAACATCCACTTTTCCGAAACACAAATTACTATATTAAAATATTTTCCCTACAATAAATTAGCAATTTGGGAATATTATTATGATTTACTTTTGAAAACCCTTTGTAAAATCAATGTAAATATCAAGCACTCTGCTATAATAAATATTGAAATTGAACTGCCGTAACCATATTGGTACTGATTAAATATCGTATTGTACATCAAGGTACTGGGTACTTCTGTAGCATGCAGCGGCCCACCCCTTGTTAAAATCCACACTAAATCAAATATTTTCAGTGATCCAATCACTGCGAAGGTAATACAGACCTCAATCATCGGCATGATCATAGGAATAGTAATCCTAACTGCGGTTGTAAAGCTTGATGCCCCATCAATCCTTGCTGCTTCATATATCTCTTCAGAAACAGATTTAGCTGAAGCATACATCAGCAGCATGTGGTAGCCTGTATACTGCCAGATAATAGGAATAAATACTGAAATAAGTGCTTTATTGGTATCCCCAAGCCAATCTGAGGCAAGTGATTTTAACCCAATACCTTTTAAAAGAGAATTTAATAGTCCATAGTCAGGATTATAAATTTTTAGCCAAAGCTGTCCTATAACTACAGTGGACATGATAACTGGAATAAAATAAACCGTTCTGTAAAAGCCTTCACCCTTCATACCTCTTGCAAGAACTAAGGCCAGTATTAAAGCCACTGGCAGTTGGATGAAGATTGAAAGAAGCGCGAGTATAATAGAATTACCAACTGACTTGCCAAATCCATCACTATTATTTATAAAAAGGTCTCGATAGTTTTTAATGCCAATAAATACTCCCTTACCTATGCCATCCCATTTTAATAAGCTATAGTAGCCTGATAAAAAAATGGGGGCTATAATGATTGCTACAAATAATATCAGTGTCGGCAAAACAAACAAACTGATTGCCTTCTTGTCTCCAAATACTCTGTCCATTTTTCCCCCTCCTTGCACAATGACGGTCAAGATTGCTCTAGACCGTCATCGAAGGAATTCAATTGCTAAATTTGTTGGTTGATTCTATTATTGCTTTACATTGAGCTTCTGCATTTCTTTTGCATAAGCATCAGGTGTAATTTTGCCTGCGAACAACTGTGCTACCAAGTTTTTGTGTGTGTCTGCATCTTTTCCTTCAAGGAATATGTCCCACCACATTACATAACCTTTAGAGTTTTTTATCATGTCTACAGTCTGCTTAGTAAGGGGACTAATCTTGGATTCATCCACTCCTGTTACCTTCCAGCATGGAAGTCCTGCGCCTGCTTCGTATAATTTGTTTGACATATTTTCAGTTAAAAACTTAACTGCTGCAACAGCTTGATCCTTGTTCTCTGTTTTTGCGCTTACCCATAAAGCATCAATAGCACCGCCAAAGAATTCATCCGCACTTCCCTTGTCATCATTCAAGGTTGGAAAAGGTACAACTACAACTTTACCTTTAACCAATGATTTATCATCTTCACATGAACCACCAAGCCAATTACCCTGGTAACACATAGCTGCCTTGCCCAGAGTAAAGTCTGCAATCATCTCATTGTAACCGTTTGAGAATAAGCTATCATTAAACGCTTTTGCATTAACAAGATCCTGTAACTTTGCTGCTGCATCCTTGAAAGGCTGTGCATCAAAAGATGCTGTTTTGTTTAATGCGTCTTGACAACCTTGAGCACCTGCAGTACGGAGTGCAAGAATATCATACCAGTACATACCAGGCCATAAATCTTTTTCTCCAACATCAATTGGAATAATACCTTTTGCACTGAATGCCTTAGCTGCATCTATCAATTCATCAAATGTAGTCGGAATTTTGATTCCGTTTTTGTCAAAAAGCTCTTTATTACAGTATAGTGAAGCCACAGACAGGCTTGTAGGCAAACCATACACCTTGCCATTATATGTTACATTTGCCAGAGCTCCGCCAAGCAGCTTATCACTTGTTCCATCTTTTAAATATTCGTCCAAAGGTAGCACAGCATTTGCAGCAATAAAAGGTTTTGAGAAGCCTGCGCCCCAAGAATAGAAAATATCAGGAGCTTCATTTGCAGCTATTGCTGTTTTGATTTTTGTTTTGTATGACTCTCCATCAATACCATCGTCCTCAATATTGCTGCTTGGGTTTTTCTGATTCCAAGCGTCCAATACAGCCCTAAATGATTTTGTGTTTCCATCGTTTGGTGCTGCCCACTGATGCCACAGCGTAAGTGTTACGGGCTTTGGTGTTACTGTTGCAGTAACTGTTGCTTCAGAAGTTTCGGAAACTGTTGTAGCTGTTGAACTTGGGTTGCTAGTACCACATGCAGCTAGACTTAGTACAAATACCATAGCCACCGAAAGAGAGATTGCCTTCATTAAAAGCTTATTCATAAAAAATTGACCTCCTTTTATAATGTTTCTTTTACACCTTAATAGTAGCACCTTTGCAATATCTGTTCGATTCATTTTCTTGACATCAAAATTCATTTTCTTTGCATTTTTTCATTTTTATTAAAGCCTAAACTTATCCTTGGCGTGAAATTAAACCCAATTTATTTTTTTGACGAAAATATATAAATCGCTTTTGAATGTTTAGTCATAGAAAAAACTCAGATTTATTTAAGGTTAGAAAATATCATCGTAGCTTAAATTTATAAAGAAATGCTTTATAGATAATATAACAATACTTACTTTTTTCTAAAATCATTTATCGAGAGTCCGGTAAACTTTTTAAAAACAATACTAAAGTAGTGAGAATCACATATCCCAACCTTTTCACCTACTTGATATACCTTCATATCTGTCTTTCTAAGCAGTTCTATTGCTTTTTCTATTCTTACCTTTGTGATATATTCAACAATTGTCTGCCCCGTTTCCTGCTTAAATAAGCGGCTTAAGTGACTTTGATTTAAATAAAAGATTTTTGCTATCCCAGAGAGTGAAATATCAGAGTTTTCCAGATTGATCTCAATATACTCCTTTATTTGTTTTATAACTATATTGACCTTTTTTGAATTTAAACTGTTTATTTTTGAAATAATATTTAATGTCAAATCCTTTAAGCACATTTTAATTTCCGGCAAAGTATCCGCCTTAAAAATATAATCATAGGGCTGGATTTTATCTGTCCATACATCTGAAATATTTATACCCAATTCAGAAAGAACATGCAGACATGCTAATACAACATCAAAGGAAACCAATCTTATTCTATCGATTGTATAACTTTGAATGTTGCCAAACTCTTTAAATAAATCATCAATAAGCAGCTCTGTTTTATTTTCCAACCCTGCTTTTATATAAAATTTTAATTTTTCTGTGGTATTCGGTTGAATTATCCATTGCTTTTTAGCCGAAAAAGCCAATTCGTTGTAGCTAACTATTTGATTTTTGCCAACTATAATCTTATAATCCAATGCATCACAGGCTTCTTTATAAGAATATCTTATATTTCTTAAGCCCTTGACCATATTTCCAATGCCTATATTAATAAAACACTTTAATCGGTTAATAACCAAAACCTTTATGGCTTCACAGCATTCGGAGATATCAATTGATTCATCATTACTCAATATTGCTATTCTTTTGTCGTTTTCAGAAAAAATGAAAATAAAAATATCGTTCCTGAAATACTGAATCAATATATCTTTGCACTGCATTTCAAGCATTATTTTTTGCTCTTCTCCAAGATTTTTATTTGAATCTGAGCTACTTACCTCGATAATTACTGCCTGATAATAGTCATAGTCCATATTAAAATTCAATTTATAGTAGGATATAGTATCTTTAATTTCATCTAGTTCCAAATCCTTCTGAAGCAATTCATATAGGAACTTTTCCTTTAAGTATGGCAAATTTTCCTTAAGTTGCTTTTTTAATTTTTCAAATTCATAGCTATTATTTCTTTCAAATTCCAATTTTTGTTTCAAACTTAATACTACCTTCTTAATTTCCTGTCCGTTAATTGGCTTTAATAAAAAATCGGAAATTCCTACTTTAATACTCCTCTTTGCATATTCAAATTCATCATGCCCAGTCAATACTACGATTCTAATATTAGGATGCCTTTCAATAACTATTCGGCTAAACTCAATTCCATCCATTGCTGGCATACATATGTCCGTGAATATAATATCAGGCATAAATTCTTCGACCATATCTAAAGCTTCGTATGCACTGGATGCTTCGCAAACAATCTCCATTCCGAATTCATCCCAATTTATTCGTTTTTTCAACAACTCCCTTATCAAGTATTCATCATCTACTATCATTAATTTTAATTTATTGGTTGCCATGCTCATTTTCCTCCACTTTAGGGATTTTAATTGTTACTTTTGTACCTAAGCCAATTTTACTTTCTATTTTACAAATGTTTTCTATCCCATAAAAAATACGCAGTCTTTCAATAGTTCCTCTAAACCCAAAGCTTTTTGAGTTTAAATCTACATTTATATCCAAAAGCTTATTTAGAAATTCTTCGCTCATTCCCACTCCATCATCCTCAATCACCAAATATATATCAGAATTGCAATATTTTGCAGAAACTTTTATGGTGCCAGACTCACCTTTTGCCCTAATACCGTGGTACAATGCATTTTCCACCAGTGGTTGAATCACTAGTTTAAGAATTTTGTGGTTAAGTACACGTTCATCAACGTCGAAACTAGCCGAAAACATATTCCCATATCGGATCTTTTGAATGGTCAAATAATTCCTTACTCCTTCAATTTCTTCCTCTAAAGTTATTACTTCTTTTCCTTTACTGAGACTGACCCTGTAGTAATTTCCTAGGGCTTCAATAATTTCACTTACCTCCTCCGTCTTTCCTGAAATTGCGAGAGAATTTATCGAGTCAAGAGTATTATAAAGGAAGTGTGGCTTTATCTGGGCCTGAAGCACATTAAGCTCAGCCTTCCTCTTCACCTTTTGTTCTTCTATTACCCTTTTTATCAACTTCTGTATTTCGTAAATCATGATATTGTATCCATCTCGGAGCTGACCTATTTCATTTTTACCAGCCTTAATATCTACTTTTTTAAATTCGCCTAGTTCTATTCCTTTCATAGATTTTAACAATTTTCTAATTGGAATTGTTATCATTCTAGATATGAAAATCGAACCTATAAAAAGTAAAAAACTGTTTACTAGTATTACTATTAGACCTATAAAGCTAAATGTTTTAGATTCGCTAGAAAGCTCTCCAAATGGCATAACACTGACTATTTTCCAATTGAACCTACTATCTTTAAGGTATGAAAGTATAAACTCACTTCCATTTTTCCTTTCAATCCTTGAGCCATATTCCTTCATTCCATTAGAGTTAATGTAATCATTAAAGCTATATTTACTTGCATTACTCGATTTTACAATACTTTCATTGTTTTCATTAAGTAAAGTTATATCTGTTTTATAATTATTTACAATACTGTTATAAGATCCTTCAAAAGCTGATTCACGTACATTAATAACAAGAATCCCTATAGGTTTTATACTTTCTATATCCCTGACAACCCTGATCATGGATACAAAATTTTTATCCGGATCTTTTTCAAATGCTCCTTCGCCATTTAATCTTAGAATATATGCACCATTATTTCTTAAAGCCTCATCATACCAGCTGGCTTCTTCAATTTTATTTAAAGTGAATTGATTAATTCCTAGATTACCCACAGAATATTTGTTTCCATAGTTATCAAAAATATAAACAGATGCAATTTGAGGTACAGCTTGCATTAGTTTAACTAAAAACTGACGCAATCTATCTTGAGTAACCAAATCCGAATATATCTCTCCATTTCTCAAAATATTCTGTAAATCATCATTTGCTAACGTCATCTTTGAATAATTGTTGAGATTATCAATGTTCTGTTCAATATTAGTTTTTATAGAATACAAAATCTGCATAGAAACGTCACCTACTTTATTTGATGTCAGCCTGTAATATATTTGTTGATATAGTATGCTACATATGGAAATAGAAATGATTAAAATAGCAATATAGAACACTGCCATTTTAAATGTAATAGTTAAATCTGACAGCTTATTTTTAATAGTTGCGATTATTTTCATTACTGTATATCTTGCCAAAACGAATCACACCTTTCAAATACTCCAAAATAATTAGAAAATGGAGAGATACAAATCTGTCCAATTAATATTACCATAATTTTTTTATTAAAGTTAATATAAAAAAATTAGTTCAAACAACACAACAGTTTATATCGATTGTGAATTTGCAATTACACGATAAATATAAAACACCTTCTCAGCGCCTTTTTTCTAGCCGCGTAACAAATATACACGAGCAAATCTCGCCACAATAAACGAAAAATGGTACAATTTTCAGTATGGCGAATAGGTCGATTCTTTGTGGTATCTTGAGACCGTGTAACAAATTGATATAGCCCCTGTGCAGAACCACTGATTGTCTAAGGCATTATGCCGAGAAGGACGTACAGCAAAATAGCTGATAGGCAGGGGCGGCGCCATAATAAATTTGCAGGAGGAATTTAGCGTGAAAATTGCACTTGACTTTAGCTAGAAGGACGAGTTTAACTAAGCCTTGATAGGTTTTAAAAAAACTGAATATTGTTTTTTGCTTGTTTAAGCCACTGTAATGCTAGGGGGTTTTATAATTCCTTCTGCAGTTA